>JBQGCR010000204.1:0-7620 GCA_052038585.1 Kineosporiaceae bacterium | reverse complement strand
CGAGCGCCGCGAGCGCCGCGGCGGGGACGAGGGCCAGGGCACGCCGCCGGGCGGTGCGTCGGGCCGCCCGCGATGGCGGGCCGGCCGGCGACGGCGGGGTCGCGACGATCCGCTCGCGCAGCGCACGGGCCCGCTCGCGCTCGGCGGCGTCGAGGCCCTCCGGCGCGGCGTCGTGCCGGGACAGGGCCGCCAGCAGGGCGTCGGACCGGGTGCGGGTCATGGGGTCGCCTCCAGGGCGGTCGGGGTGGGGTCGACCGGGTCGAGCGCGGCGCGCAGCGCGCGGCGGGCGCGCATGAGCCGCAGCCGGTAGCCGGTCGCGGTGGTGCCGAGCACCCGGGCGGCCTCGACGGACGTGAGGTCCTCGAAGACCGTCAGGGCGAGCACCTCCTGCTCGGCCGGGCGCAGGGTCCGCCAGGCGGCGGCGAGGTCGACCCGGGCCGGGACGTCGTCGACGTGGCGGCCCGCCGGCGCGTCCGCGACGCGGACGGCGAGGGCCTGCCGCCGGTCCTCGCCGCGCCGGGCGTTGAGCAGGCAGTGCCGCGCGACGCCGAACAGCCACGGCCGCAGGGCGCCCGGGGCTGCCGGCGCCTCGTCGAGCCGCCGCCAGGCGACGAGGAAGGTCTCGGCGACGACGTCCTCGGCGAGGTCGCCGTGCCGGGGGTCGCTCCGGCGCCGGACGAAGCGCAGGACGTCGCCGTAGGCGTCGTCGAACAGCGCCCGGAAGCGCGCGTCGCGGTCCGGGGGACCGGGGGCTCGTGCTCTCACGTGTGGCACCTGTCCGGGCGCTCGCCGACTGTTTCACTAGGGTCGAAGGATGGCGCACCGGCTGGCAGACCTGCTCCGCGCGGCCGCGGCGGGCCGGTTCCCGGACGCCGACGGCGAGGTCGAGGTCGTCCCGCCCTGGCGGCCCGGCGTCGAGGCCGTCGTCGCCTTCACCGGGCACGCCGTCGTCGCGACGACGCTCGACGCGGCGGCGCTGGCCGCCGCCGGGGCCGACGGCCTCGGCGGGGCGTCGTCACCCCGGGTCGTCGACCTGCTCGCCGGGCCGGACGGGGCGAGCGAGCCGCTCGACGCCGTCCTCGTCGCCGCCGGGACCGGACGGACCGAACTGCGCGAGCGGCCGGACCTGGCCGTCCTCCCGCGGGTCGTGGCCGCCCGGACGTGGCGCGAGCACGTGCACGTCCACGGCGACCGGCGCGGCGTCGTCACCCTCGCCGCCGGGATCGGCGGCCTGCCCGAGCTGTCGTTCGAGGTGCCCGAGGGGCTGCGCGGGCGGGGCCTCGGTCGCTCGCTCGTCGAGGACGCGCTCGGGCTCGTCCCGCCGGGGGAGCCGGTGCTCGCGAGCGTCGCGCCGGGCAACGCGCGGTCCCTGCGGGCCCTGCTCGCCGTCGGCTTCCGGCCCGTGGCGTCCGTCGTGCTCGTCCGGCCGGGCCGGCGCTGAGGAGCGCGGCTCAGCCGCAGCAGCCCCCGCCGCAGCAGCCCCCGCCGGAGGGCGCCGGGGCGCCCGACGTGCCGGCGCGGCCGGTCACGCCGACCGTCGGCAGGAGCCGGACCGTGTCGTCGTGCCCCTGCGGGCACGGGGCGGGGTCGTCGGCCTGCGCCATCGGGCGCGAGACGACGAAGGTGTCGCCGCAGGCGCGGCAGCGGACGTCGTAGCGGGGCACGCCCCCATGATGCCGCGTCCCGGGGGCCGTCGGACACTGGTCGGGTGCCCCGCAGCAACCGTCGTCGCCGTGACGAGCCCTCCCTCGACGTCGACCGGGTCCGGTCCGGCATCTCCCAGGTCGAGCGGCACGCGGACGGCGAGTGGGTCGTGCGGCGGGTGTCGGGGGCCGGCGGCGAGCGGGCCTACCGCTGCCCGGGCTGCGACCAGCTCGTCCTGCCGGGGACCCCGCACGTCGTCGCCTGGCCGTCGGACACCCTCGGCGCCTTCGGCGGCCTCGCCGACCGGCGGCACTGGCACACCCCGTGCTGGACCGCGCGCGGGCGCCGGGCACGCCGCTGAGCCGAGCCGGGAACAGGTGGACGCTCACGTGACTTGAGCCGGGGAGAAGACCCCGTCCCCGGGAGCCACGATGTCCGACCAGCCCCACCTGCGCACCACCGTCACCGTCCCGCTGCGCTTCGCCGACGGGTGGTCGACGACGGCGCGGGTCAGCACCTTCACCGGCCTCGCCGACGGCAAGGAGCACCTCGCCCTCGCGCTGGGGGACGTCGACGCCGTCCTCGCCCGCGGTGCCGCCCCGCTCGTGCGGCCGCACAGCGAGTGCCTCACCGGCGACGTCCTCGGCTCGCTGCGCTGCGACTGCGGCCCGCAGCTGCGCGAGGCCGTCGAGCGCATCGCCGCCGAGGGCGGCTACCTGCTCTACCTGCGCCAGGAGGGCCGCGGGATCGGCCTCTACGCCAAGCTCGACGCCTACGCCCTCCAGGACGCCGGCCTCGACACCTACGAGGCCAACCTCGCGCTCGGCCGCGGCGAGGACGAGCGGGACTACACCGCGGCCGCGCAGATGCTCGCCGCCCTCGGCGTGGAGCGCGTGCGGCTGCTGAGCAACAACCCGGACAAGGCGGGTCAGCTCGCCGCGCTCGGCGTCGTCGTCGAGGAGCAGGTGCCGACCGGCGTGCACCTGTCCGCGAGCAACGCCCGCTACCTCGCGGCCAAGCGCGACCGCACCGCCCACACCCTCGACCTCGCCGGCGCGCCCCTGCGCCTGGCCGGCTGAGACGGCGGCGCCGTCGTCAGTGCCGCTCCTGCCGCGGGACGAGCACCTCGTTGACGAGCAGCAGGATGCCGGCCGCGAAGGGGATCGCGATGAGGGCGCCGAGGACGCCGAGCAGCGAGCCGCCCGCGAGCGCGGCGATGACCGCGACGGCGCCGGGGACGGCGACCGTGCGCGACATGATCCTCGGGGCGATGACGTAGTTCTCGACCTGCTGGTAGACGACGTAGTAGACGGTGATGACGATCCCCGTCGTCAGCGAGTCGAAGAGGCCGACGAGGACGACGACGACGGCGCCGATCGTCGCGCCGACGAGCGGGATGAGCCCGAAGAGGCCGACGGTGATCGCCAGGACGAGCCCGTACGGCAGGTCGAGCACGGTGACGAGGACGTAGGTGAGGACGGCGTTGATCGTCGCGACGCCGACCTGGCCGAGCACGTAGCCGCCCACCCGCCGGATGATCTCGTCGGTGAGCAGCCGGACGCGCTCGCGGCGCGAGGCGGGCACGAGCCGGTAGGCGGCCTCGGTCATCGTCCGCAGGCTCGCGAGGAAGTACAGGGTGAGCACGAGCACCGTGAAGGCGCTGAAGAGGCTCGACACGACCGCCACGCCGGCCCCGAGGACCCCGCCGAAGAGGTCGAGCACGAACGTGCCCTGCGAGAGCTGGGACTGGATGCGGCTCGAGAGGTTCGAGACGATCCCGTACTGCTCGTCGAGGGACTGGAACCACTGCAGCTGGAGCAGCCCGTCGACGTAGTCGGGCAGGGAGTTCGCCAGCTGCGTGCCCTGCTCGACGAGCGGCGGCACGACGGACGCGACGAAGCCGACGAAGACGGCGACGACGCCGAGGAACACCGCGGCGACGGCGCCCCCGCGGGACAGGCCCCTGCGCTGCAGCCAGCCGACGAGCGGGTCGAGGCCGAGCGCGATGAACAGCGCGGCGACGATGAGGACGAAGACCGACGCGAGGTTGCCGAGCACCCGGAACAGGGCGATCGCGCACAGGACGCCCAGGGCGCCGACGAAGCCGACGTAGAACGGGTGCTGGCGGCTGACCGGCAGGCCCGGCACGCCGAAGCGGGTGTCGTCCTCGAGGACGTGGGCACCGGTGCGGACGGCGGGCACGGGCGCGTCGGGGTCGGCGACCGGTTCGGGGCTGACGCCGTCCGCTGACGTCGTCGTCGCGGCCGGGGGCGGGGCCGAGGACCCGGCCGGTGGCCCGGCCGGCGGGTCCGGCTCGGCGACGGTCATGGTGCGGACCTCCGGGACGCAGCAGGGGCGCGCGAGGTGTCCCTCGCGCGCCCCAAGACTGCCAGAGCGGGCCGTCAGTTCCCGGCGTTGGCGTTCGCCGCGCGCACGGCGTCGTCGGCGATGTCGCCGGCCGTCTCCGCGCCAGCGTCCCCGGACCCGCGCGGCGCCGGGGCGGCGCCGATCTTGTCCAGCCCGGCCGCCGCCCCGCCGCCGAGCAGCTGGCGGAGCTGGTCGAGGTGGCCGGTGATGCTGTCGCGCTGGCGGTGCAGCTCGTCGACGTGCCGCTGCGCGGCGCGCCGCTCCCGCTCGGCCTCGGACTTGGCGTCGGCGAGGAGCTTGTCGGCCTGCGCCCGGGCGTCGCCGACGACCTGGTCGGCGTTGCGGCGGGCGTTGCCGACGAGGGACTTGGCGTGCTCGTCCGCGTCCCGGCGCACCGCCTCGGCCTGCTCGAGCGCCTTGTGGGCGCGCTGCTCGGCCGCGGCGGCCCGCTGCTCTGCCTCGGCGACGAGCTGGGTGGCCGAGGCGACCGCCTGCTCGTGGCGCTCGGCGTCGAGCCGCTCGGCCTCCTCGCGCCGGGCGGCCAGCTGCACCTCGAAGTCCGTCGTCAGCTGGTCGGCCTTGGTCCGTGCGTCCTCGAGCAGCGCCGCGGCGGCCGCGCGCTGCTCGTCGGTGTCCCGCTTGGCCGCCGCGCGGACCTCGTCCGCCTCGCGCTTGGCCGCGGCGCGCAGCTCGGTGACCTCGCGCTCGGCCGTCGCCCGGAGCCGGGCGATCTCGCGCTCGGCCGTCGTCCGCTTCTCGGTCGTCTCGTGCTCGGTCACCGAGCGGAGCTTGGCCGCCTCGCGCTCGGCGACCGCGAGGGTCTCCTCGGCCCGGCGGTTGGCCGTCGCGACGATCTCCTCGGCCTCGGCGGCGGCGTTCTGCCGCAGCTCGGCCACCTCGCGCTTGACGGTCTCGGTGACGTCGGCGACCTCGGCCTGGGCCGCGCTGCGCAGCTGCGCGGCCTCGACCCGGGCCTGGGCGACGGCGTCGTCCGCGTCCTTCGTCGCCGCGGCGATGACGTCGCTCGCCTGCTCCTCCGCGAGCCGGAGGAGCTGCTCGATCCGTGCACCCAGACCGCTGTAGGACGGCCGCTCGACCTCGCGCAGCTGGCGCTGGGCCTCGGCGACCTCGCCGGCCAGCTTCATCGCCCGGCCGTCGACCTCCTCGATCCGGGTGCGCGCCTCGCGCAGAGCCGACTCAAGCTCGTTGACGCGCGCGTCCACCTGGGCGGGGTCGTAGCCCCGCATCCTGATGGTGAACCCGTGCTGGCTCTGCTCGACCGCCACTGGACGACCTCCCTGGGCCCCGCGGGGGACGGGCCCTAGACGTTACGGAACCTGTTGATCTGCGTCAGGTGACGCTCCCGGAGCTCCAGGTCGCTCACGCCGAGGCCCTCTTCCGGTGCGAGGCAGAGTACCCCGACCTTGCCCTGGTGGAGGTTGCGGTGGACGTCGTAGGCGGCCTGCCCCGACTCCTCCAGCCGGTAGCTCTTACTCAGAGTGGGGTGGATGCGACCCTGTGCGATCAAGTCGTTCGCCGCCCACGCCTCGGCGTAGTTCGCGAAGTGCGAGCCGACGATCCGCTTGAGGTTCATCCAGAGGTAGCGGTTGTCGAACTGGTGCATGAAGCCGGACGTCGACGCGCACGTGACGATCGTGCCGCCCTTGCGCGCGACGTAGACGCTCGCGCCGAAGGTCTCGCGCCCCGGGTGCTCGAAGACGATGTCGACGTCCTTGCCGCCCGTGAGCTCGCGGATCTTCGCGCCGAGCCGCTTCCACTCGTTCTGGTCCTGGGTGTTCTCGTCCTTCCAGAACCGGTAGCCCTCGGCCGTGCGGTCGATGACGAGCTCGGCCCCCATCCGCCGGCAGATCTCGACCTTCTCGGGGGAGGAGACGACGCACACCGGCGTCGCGCCGGCGGCCAGGGCCATCTGGGTGGCGTAGGAGCCGAGGCCGCCGGAGGCGCCCCAGATGAGGACGGTGTCGCCGAGCTTGAGGGCCGCGCCGTTCTGCGAGATGAGCTGGCGGTAGGCGGTGGAGTTGACCAGGCCGGGGGAGGCGGCCTCCTCCCACGTCAGGTGCGCCGGCTTCGGCATGAGCTGGTTGGACTAGACGAGGGCGAGCTGTGCCATCCCGCCGAAGTTCGTCTCGAAGCCCCAGATCCGCTGCTCGGGGTCGAGCATCGTGTCGTCGTGGCCCTGCGGGTGCTCGAGCTCGACGCTCAGGCAGTGCGCGACGACCTTGTCGCCGGGCTTCCAGGCGTGCACGCCCGGGCCGGTGCGCAGGACGACGCCGGCGAGGTCGGACCCGATGACGTGGTAGGGCAGGTCGTGCCGCTTCGCCAGGGGGCTCGTCCGCCCGTAGCGGCGCAGGAAGCCGAAGGTGCTCACCGGCTCGAAGATCGCCGACCACACGGTGTTGTAGTTCACCGCGGACGCCATGACCGCGACGATCGCCTCGCCGGGCCCGAGCTCCGGCGTCGCGACGTCCTCGACCCGCAGGCTCTTGCGCGGGTCCTTCTCGCGGGTGGACATGCCCGCGAACATCTCCTGGTCCTCGGCGTGGATGGTCACCGCCGTGTAGTGGTCCGGCACAGCCAGCGCGGCGATGTCGTCCGGGGCGGCGTCGGCCTGGATGGCGTCGAGGATCTGCTGCACGGTAAGCCTCCTGGGTCGGGGTTCGATCTCGACGCTACCCAGCGGTATCCGCGGTGTCCCAGGTGCTTTCGTGACGCACGTCACCGCCTCCCGCGTGGTGCCGGCGACCCCGGGGGTGCGCCCCGGTCACCGCCTCCGCGAAGGACGTCCGGTCCCGTCGCGACGTGCATGATCACCCCGGTGCCGTGCATGATCACGCGGCCGGCGGAGCCCGCGTGATCATGCACGCGGTGGTCTTGATCATGCGCTCGGTGTCGGCGTCCGGTGCCGCGCTCGGGGCCGGCTGGGCGCCCGTGCTGCGGGTGATCCATGGCGCCCTCGGCGTGATCCATGGCGGGCTGGGGGTGATCCATGGCGGGCTGGAGGTGATCGATGGCGTGGGCGGGGTGATCGATGGCGCGCCGCGGTCGTCGATGGATGGCCACCCGTCGTCGATGGAGCCGGCGCGGGGTGGATGTCATGATCCATGGCGCATGCGCGTCGTCAGGGCGACGTCAGCGGCACATGGATCATGACATCGATCATGGGACTCGGTCCGTCACGCGGCCTCCAGGGCGCCGCCGCACGCTCGCCGTGCCGGGCGAGAGGCTCGGGCGCATCACGGCTGGTGATCCACGACGTGATCCACGACGTGATCCACGGACCCGGCGGGCCGCCCGGGTGAACTCCACGGTCCGTCGACCACGTCGTCGACCGGGCGTCGGAGTCCGTGCGTCACCGCGGACCGGCAGCGGGCCGGACGGGGTCACCGGCGGCTCACCGCCGCAGCATGCATGACCACCGCCGGAGCGTCCAGGATCACGCGTGGGGGGTGGGGGCCGGCTCGACGAGCTCGACGAGGACGCCGCCGGCGTCCTTGGGGTGGACGAAGTTGATCCGGCTGTTCGCGGTGCCGCGCTTCGGCTCGGGGTAGAGCAGGCGGACGCCGCGCTCGCGCAGGGTCGCGCTGACGG
>JBQGCR010000203.1:0-6411 GCA_052038585.1 Kineosporiaceae bacterium | reverse complement strand
TCGCGCACAGCTGCTGCACGGCGATCGAGTGGCTCGACAGCTGCGAGCGCGGGTCGACGTCGAGGTTGAGCCGGGCGAGGGCCTTCGCCGCCGCCCGGCGGGTGGCGCGCCAGTCGACGAAGGGGCCCCGCCGCGACGAGGCCGGCGCCCGGACGACCGATCGTCCGGATGACCGGCATCACGATCACGTTCCCCGGGGTCAGGGCGCTCGACGGCGTCGACCTCACCCTGCGCGCCGGCGAGGTGCACGCCCTCATGGGCGAGAACGGCGCCGGCAAGTCGACGCTCATCAAGGCGCTCACCGGGGTCTACGCCGTCGACTCCGGCGGCATCGAGGTCGACGGGCAAGAGCTGCGCTTCGACGGTCCGGAGCAGGCGCAGCGTGCCGGGATCTCCACCGTCTACCAGGAGGTCAACCTCTGCGCGAACCTCACCGTGGCCGAGAACGTCATGCTCGGCCACGAGGCGCGGCGGGGCCCCTTCGTCGACTGGCGCGCCACCCGCCGGGCGGCGGCGAAGGCCCTCGCCCGGCTCAACCTCGACGTCGACCCGCGCTCGCAGCTGTCGAGCCACTCGATCGCCGTGCAGCAGCTGTGCGCGATCGCCCGCGCGCTCGTCGTCGACGCCAAGGTGCTCGTCCTCGACGAGCCGACCTCGAGCCTGGACAAGGCCGAGGTCGCCGAGCTCTTCCGGGTGGTCCGGGCCCTGCGCGACGACGGGGTGGCCGTCCTCTTCGTCTCGCACTTCCTCGACCAGGTCTACGAGCTGAGCGACCGGATGACGGTGCTGCGCAACGGCCGCTTCGTCGGGGAGTTCCGCACCGACGAGCTGCCGCGCCGTCAGCTCGTCTCGCACATGATCGGCCGGGCGAGCGAGGCGCTCGCGAGCATCGAGGACACCGCCCGGCGCACGATCGCCCCGCACTCGTCCCGCGAGACGCCGCTGCTCACCGCCGTCGGGCTCGGCAAGGACGGTTCCGTCCGGCCGTTCGACCTCGCGCTCTACCCCGGCGAGATCGTCGGCTTCGCCGGGCTGCTCGGGTCGGGGCGCACCGAGGCCGCCCGGCTCCTCACGGGGGCCGACCGGCCCGACGAGGGCGAGGTCACCGTCTCCGGCTCGGCCACCCGGCTGGGGTCGCCGCGGGCCGGGCTGCAGCGCGGCATCGCCCTGTCGACGGAGGACCGCAAGAAGGAGGGGATCGTCGCCGACCTCACGGTGCGCGAGAACATCGCCCTCGCCCTGCAGGCCGGCCGCGGCACGTGGCGGCGGATCCCCCGGCGCGAGCTCGACGAGCTCGTCCAGAAGTACGTCGTCGCGCTGAACATCAACCCGCCCAACCCGAACGCGCTCATCCGCAACCTCTCCGGCGGCAACCAGCAGAAGGTGCTCCTCGCCCGGTGGCTCGCGACGAGCCCGCGGCTGCTCGTCCTCGACGAGCCGACCCGCGGCATCGACATCGGGGCCAAGGCCGAGATCCAGAAGCTCGTCGCCGACCTCGCGGCCGACGGCATGTCCGTCGTCTTCATCTCCTCCGAGCTCGAGGAGGTGCTGCGCCTGAGCCAGCGGATCGTCGTCCTGCGCGACCGGGAGAAGGTCGCCGAGCTCGACAACGACGACGACGTCGACCTCGACACCGTGCTCGAGGCGATCGCCGCGACGACCGCCGCGACGAGCGTCGTCACCGCCGGACCCGGTGCGGCGGACCAGGACCCGAGGGAGGCGTCGTGACCGACGTGCGCACGGACCGCGACGGCACCGGCCTGGAGGTGCTGCGGCGCGCCGCCGACCACACCCTCTTCTGGCCGGTCGTCGGCCTGCTCGGGCTCCTGCTCGCCTGCGGCCTGAAGAGCCCCGGCTTCCTCGACGTGAGCGTCCAGGACGGGCACCTCTTCGGCCAGGTCATCGACCTGCTGCGCAACAGCGCCACCCCGCTGCTCCTCGCGCTCGGCATGTGCCTCGTCATCGCGACCGGCGGGATCGACCTGTCGGTCGGTGCCGTCATGGCCATCTCGCTCGCGGTGTCGCTGACCTTCCTCGACGGCTCCCCCGACCCCGGCTCGACGACGACCGTCCTCGTGGCCGTCGTGCTCGGCCTCGCCGTGGGCCTCGCGGTCGGGGCATTCAACGGCGTCATGGTCGCCTCGCTCGGCATCCAGCCGTTCATCGCGACGATGATCCTCATGGTCGCCGGCCGCGGCATCGCCATGCTCGTCACGGAGGGGCAGATCACGACGGTGACGAGCCCGCCGTTCAAGGCGATCGGCTCCGGCTTCGTCCTCGGCGTGCCGACCCCGGTCGTCGTCGCCGCCGTCGTCTTCACCCTCGTCACCGTGCTCGTGCGGCGGACGGCGCTGGGGGTCTTCCTCGAGGCGATCGGCATCAACCGGGAGGCCAGCCGCCTCGCCGGCGTCCGCGCCCGGTCGACGACGATCACCGTCTACGTGCTCTGCGCCGTGCTCGCCGCGCTCGCCGGGATCGTCTACGGCGCACCGACGATGGCGGCGGACGCCAACAACATCGGCCTGCTCAAGGAGCTCGACGCGATCATGGTCGTCGTCCTCGGCGGCACGAAGCTCGACGGCGGACGGTTCCGGCTCTCGGGCCTCGTCGTCGGCGCGCTGCTCCTGTCGACGCTGGAGCGTGCCGTCATCATCTTCGAGCTGCCGTCCCAGACGACCCCGCTGTTCAAGGCGGTCGTCCTCATCGCCGTCTGCGTCGCGGCGTCCCCGTACCTGCGCGGCCGGCTCGCCGAGCGCCGCCGTCGCCGCGCTGCCCGCCCCGACCGTCCCGACCGTCCCGTGGAGGTGGCCGCGTGAGCCGCACGCGCACCGACGAGCTCGACCGGGCGATGCCCGCGGCGAGCGCCCCGCCCGCCGCACCCCGCCGTCGCGGGCTGCCGTCCGTGCTCGCCGACCGGCGCTTCCTACCGGTCGTCGGGACGCTGCTCACGCTCGCCGCCATGCTCGCCGTCGGCCAGGAGCGCTACAGCACGCCGCGCTCGGACTTCGTGAGCATGCGGCTGTTCTCCAACCTCCTGCTCGACAACAGCTACCTGCTCGTCCTCGCCGTCGGGATGACGTTCGTCATCCTCACCGGCGGCATCGACCTGTCCGTCGGCGCCGTCGTCGCCCTCGTCGGCCTCGTCGTCGCCAAGCTCTTCGTCGCCGGCGTCCCGCTGCCCGTCGTCCTCGTCGTCGGCGTCCTCATCGGCACCCTGTGCGGGCTGCTCATCGGCGTCCTCGTGCAGGTCTTCGACATCCAACCCTTCATCGCCTCGCTCGCGGTGATGTTCCTCGCCCGGGGCCTGGCCAACGTCGTGAGCACGAACTCGCTCGCGATCGAGGACCCCGGCTTCGCGCGGCTCGCCGCGTGGAGCCTGAAGTTCGGCGAGGGCCGCGGCATCTGGCGGGTCAACGCGAGCATGCTCATCGCGCTCGGGGTGCTGCTCGTCGCCGTCTACCTGCTCCACTACACGCGCTTCGGCCGCACCGTGTACGGGCTCGGCGCCCCTGACCGGGGCACCGCCGTCAGCCTCATGGGGCTGCGGCCCGGCCGGACCCGGATCCTCGTCTACGTCATCAGCGGCACGTGCGCCGGCATCGCGGGCATCCTCTTCGCCCTCTACACCAAGTCCGGCTTCAACCTCACCGGCATCGGCATGGAGCTCGACGCGATCGCCGCCGTCGTCATCGGCGGGACGCTCCTGTCCGGCGGGGCCGGCTTCGTCCTCGGCACGGGCGCCGGCGTGCTCGTGTACGGGCTCATCCAGGTGCTCATCGCCCGCGAGGGCCTCGACTCGTGGTGGACCCGGGTCTTCATCGGCGGGGTCCTGCTGGCCTTCGTCGTCCTCCAGAGGCTCGTGACCCTCCGCCGCCGCTGAGGGGACAGACCACGCCCGCGCGTTCGGCCGAAGGGTCTCAGCGCGGTGTGCGCCGGTACCTGTCCTGCAGGTAGTCGTCGACCCAGTGGCGTGAGCTCATCCACGAACCGCTCGGCGCCCTGTCTTGTCGTGCCCGCGACGATGAAATGAGAACACGACAACCTCCCGCCGCACACCACGGGTGTCGAGACACGGCCCGAAGAACGTGCGCACGACGACGTCGAGCCCCGGTCCTCGTCGTGCACCTGTGGAGCTGAGGGGACTCCGTCGCGCTCGTCCCTCGCGCTCCTCCTCGAACCACTCTGCTTGTCGATGTCGGTACGCAGAAGGGCCCCGACCGATAAGCGTGGTCGGGGCCCTTCTGCGTACCAACGTGGAGCTGAGGGGATTCGAACCCCTGACCCCCTCCATGCCATGGAGGTGCGCTACCAACTGCGCTACAGCCCCTCGCCCGAAGGCATCTGGAGTCTATCCCGTCCGGGGGGTCGGACTCCAAATCGGGGCCAGACCCGCCCCGACGTTGTAGGCGACGAGGCGCCAGCGGGGGGTGCCGGGCGCCAGGTCGACCCAGCAGCAGTTGCCGAGGCCGGCGAGCCGGTCCCACTCCCCGACCGGCAGCCCGAGCAGGGACAGGGTGGCGCCGCGGAGCACGCCGCCGTGGGCGACGACGAGCAGGACGCCGTCGTCCTGGGCGTCCGCGTGCTCGGTGACGGCCGCGGCGGCCCGGGCCCCGGCCTCGCTGCGCGTCTCGCCGCCGCCGAGCCGGACGTCGGCCCCGCGGGCCCAGGCGTCGAGGTCGGCACCCATCCCGGCGGCCCGGATGCCCTCACGGGTCAGGCCCTCCCAGGACCCGGCGAAGATCTCCCGCAGCCGGGGGTCCTGCGTCGCGGGGACGTCGAGGCGGCGGACGACGGCGGCCGCGGTGTCGCGGGCGCGGGACAGGTCGGACGTCACGACGCGGACGGGCAGCCCGGCGTCGCACCACCGCGCGAGCGCGGTCGCGAGCACCTCGCCGGCCGCCTCGGCCTGCTCGAGACCGACGGCGTCGAGGGCGGTGTCCCGCTGCCCCTGCCAGGTGCCCGAGGCGTTGTGGTCGGTGCGGCCGTGCCGCCAGAGGAGGACCTTGCGGGCCGTCACCGGTCGGCGTCGGCACCGTGGCGGCGCCTGGCCTCCTCGGGGAGGTCGACGACCGGGCAGTCCCGCCACAGCCGCTCGAGGGCGTAGTACTCCCGCTCCTCGGCGTGCTGGACGTGGCACACGACGTCGCCGAAGTCGAGCAGCACCCAGCGGCCCTCGCCGGCCCCCTCGCGGCGCAGCGGCTTGGCGCCGAGCGTCAGGAGGCGCTCCTCGATGGCGTCGACGATGGCCCGGACCTGCCGGTCGTTCGGGGCGGACGCGAGGAGGAAGACGTCGGTGATGACGAGGTGGTCGCTGACGTCCAGCGCCACGATGTCGTCGGCCAGCTTGTCGGCCGCCGCCAGGGCGGCCGCGCGCGCCAGCTCGACGGCCCGGTCGGTTGCACTCACCGGGTCAGCCTCTCACGCCGTGCGGCCACGACGCCCGCCCGGCGGGCTCAGGCGTGATCAGGCGTGCTCAGGGCGTGGCCGACGGCACGACGCCGCGCGCCGCGACGTCGTCGGCGAAGTCCTTGCCGAGGACGACGACGACGTCGGCGACCGACGTCGCCAGCTCGCTCACCGCGACCGTCGCCGGCGGCAGCCCGAGGGCCGCGGCGACCCGGCGGGCCTCCTCGGCGGCGGCGGGGTCCCCGGAGCCGACGAGCACCTGGGACGTGTCGTGGTCGAACGAGTCGGCGTTGCCGCCGCCGACGAAGCGCAGCCCGACCTCCTGGAGGCGCTGACGGGCGGCCTCGGACAGCCCCGGCGTCCCCTGCCCGTTGCGGACGAGCACGCGCACGGGGGCGCCGTCGGGCTCGGCCGTCCTGGCCCACGGCAGGAGCCGGGTCAGCAGGGCGTCGGCCGCAGCGGCGTCGAGCCGGTAGGCGCTCTCGTCCCCCGCCGTCCCCGCCGTGACCGGCAGCACGGTCGCCGCGACGCCGTCCCGGACGGCGACGCCGTGCGCCCGCCCGAGGAACGCCGCGAGCCCGTCGTCGCCGAGGTCGGTCGACGCCGGGGCGACCTCGCGGACGAACTCGTCCACCTGGTCCTGCCCCGACGGCAGGGACTCGAGCAGCTGCGACAGCACGGCCCCGACCCGGGCCAGCCGCGCCTCCTCCGGCTCGCCGTCGGCGCGGGCCGCGGCGAACGCCGCGGCCTGGGCGCCGTCGAGCCGCTGGCCGCGGCCCTGGGGGACGAGGACGGACCCGGCGACGACCTCCCGGTCGACGTCGACGACGACCCCGCCGACGGCGTCGACGGCCTCGACGACGGCCTGAGGCGACAGCCGGAGCGTCCCGTCGACACGGACCCGCAGGAGCTCGGCGAGGACCTCCCCGGGACCGGCGCCGGCCCCGTCGAGGGCCGGCGCGAGCAGCCCGCGGCCGGGCGCCAGCCCGTCCACCTGGAGGCCGC
>JBQGCR010000202.1:0-10602 GCA_052038585.1 Kineosporiaceae bacterium | reverse complement strand
CCGGCCGCCGACGAGCGGGACGGACGCCTTGACGTCGGCGTCGAGGGTCTCCACCGTGCCGGCGCCGTCGGGGGCCAGGCTCAGGGTGCCGGTGACCCGGACCGGCGCGCCGACGATCTCCACCGCGAGCGTGCCCGTGCGCGAGCCGTCCGCGGCGGCCGGACCCCACGCCTCGGTCTGGCGGACGGTGAGCGTCGGTCCGACGAACTTCCGGACGAAGTCGGGGACCTCGTCGGTCGGCAGGTCGCGCGACGTCGTCACGGTGTCCCCGGAGACGTCGACCGAGTGCGCGACCGCGCCCGTCGCGGCGCACTTGCGGTCCTGGAACGCCGGGTCGGTGAGCATCGCGAAGACGGTCGCGGGGTCGGCGTCGTAGCGCAGCTGCGCGGAGAGCTTCACGGCACCAGACGATAGCCGCGCCCGCCCTGCGGGCCAGTGGGCGGTTCGTCGGCCGCCGACCAGGTGACCAGGCCGATCACGCATCTGCCGATATGGTCGACGAGCCGGCGGCACGCAACGGCGCGTGCCCTCGATCAGTGCTGAGGATGTCCCGCCATGCAGACCGACAGCGACCGCGACCAGCTCCTCGACCGGGCGGTGGAGGCCGGCCAGCAGCAGGGCTGCCGCGACGAGCACCTGGCCGCGTTCCTGGGCCGGTACTACCGCCACGTCCCCGTCGAGGACCTGCGGGCGCGCGACGCGGTCGACCTCGCGGGCGCCGCCCTCTCGCACCGCCAGCTCGCGCAGGAGCGGCCCGTCGGCACGGCGAACGTGCGGGCCTACACCCCGACCGTCGACGAGCACGGTTGGGCGACCGGCCACACCGTCGTCGAGATCGTCACCGACGACATGCCGTTCCTCGTCGACTCCGTCAACGCCGAGCTGAGCCGGCAGGACCGCTCGATCCACCTCGTCGTCCACCCGCAGGTCGTCGTCACGCGCGACGCCGCCGGCCGCCTGCTCGAGGTGCTCGACGTGCCCGCGTACAGCAGGGACCGGACGGCGCCCGAGCTGCCCCAGGGGGCCGCCGTCGAGTCGTGGATCCACGTCGAGATCGACCGGGAGAGCGACGCCGAGGACCTCGCCGCCCTCGTCGACGGGCTGCGCCGCGTCCTCGAGGACGTGCGGATCTCGGTCGAGGACTGGCCGAAGATGCGCCGCCGGATGCGCGACGTCGCGACCGCCCTGGAGCAGGAGCCGCCCGCCGGGATCGCCGCCGACGAGGTGTCCGAGGCCGTCCAGCTCCTCGCGTGGCTCTCGACGAACCACTTCACCTTCCTCGGCTACCGCGAGTACCGGCTCGAGGAGCGCGACGGCGTCGACCACCTCGTCGGCGTCACCGGCACCGGGCTCGGCATCCTGCGCCACGACCAGCGGACGACGTCGACGTCCTTCGGCCGGCTCACGCCGCAGGCCCGGGCGAAGGCCCGCGAGAAGACCGTGCTCGTCCTGACGAAGGCGAACTCGCGCTCGACCGTGCACCGCCCGGCCTACCTCGACTACGTCGGCGTCAAGGTCTTCGACGCCGCCGGCGAGGTGGTCGGGGAGCGCCGCTTCCTCGGCCTGTTCGCCTCGAGCGCCTACACCGACAGCGTGCGCCGGATCCCCTCGGTGGCGCGCAAGGTCGAGGCGGTGCTCGACCGTGCCGGGTTCACCGAGGACAGCCACTCCGGCAAGGACCTGCTGCAGATCCTCGAGACGTACCCGCGCGACGAGCTGTTCGTCATGGACGTCGACGAGCTCTTCCCGATCGCCGTCGCCGTCATGCACCTGCAGGAGCGCCGCCGCACCCGGCTGTTCCTGCGCCCGGACACCTACGGCCGCTACGTCTCCGCCCTCGTGTTCCTGCCGCGCGACCGCTACACCACGGCCGTCCGGCGGCGGATGGAGGAGATCCTCAAGGACGCCTACGGCGCCCGCAACGTCGACTTCTCCACCCGGATCAGCGAGTCCGTCCTCGCCCGGCTGCACTTCGTCGTCCGGGTCGAGCCGGGGCAGACGCTGCCCGACGTCGACGCCGCCGAGCTCGAGGCCCGCCTCGTCGAGGCCGCGCGGTCGTGGGAGGAGGACCTCGGGGACGCGCTGCGCGCCGACGTCGGGGAGGAGGACGCCGCCCGGCTGCTGCGCTCGTGGCTGCGCGCGTTCCCCGAGGCGTACAAGGAGGACTTCCCCGCCCGGGTCGCGGTCGCCGACCTCAAGCGGGTCGAGGACCTGCCCGAGGACGACGACGGCGCCGGGCCGGCGACGCTCGGTACGAACCTCTACGAGCCCGTCGGGTCCGCGCCGACCGAGCGGCGCTTCAAGCTCTACGCGCGGAAGCCGTTGTCGCTCACCGCCGTCCTGCCGTTCCTGTCCAACCTCGGGGTCGAGGTCACCGACGAGCGGCCCTACGAGCTCGACCTCGGGCCCGGCCGGCGGGCGTTCATCTACGACTTCGGGCTGCGCTGGAGGGGCGGTGCGGCGCTGTCCGGGGCGCACGCCGAGCAGGCGCGGGCGCTGTTCTCCGAGGCCTTCGCCGCCGCCTGGGCCGGGGACGCCGAGAGCGACGGGTTCGACCGGCTCGTCCTCCTCGCCGGGCTCACCTCGCGCCAGGTCGTCCTGCTGCGCGCCTACGCGAAGTACCTGCGGCAGAGCGGGACCACGTTCAGCCAGGACTACATCGAGCGGTGCCTGGCGACCAACCTCGACATCGCGCGGATGCTCGTCGAGCTCTTCGAGACGCGCTTCAACCCCGACCGCTTCGCCGGCGAGGTGGAGTGCCGGGCCGGCGCCGAGCGGGGCGCGGCGTGCGAGGCCGTCGTCACCCGGATCCGGACGGCGCTCGACGACGTCGCGAGCCTCGACCACGACCGGATCCTGCGCTCGTTCCTCAACCTCGTCCTCGCGACGCTGCGGACGAACTTCTACGCGTTGCGCGACACCGGGACCCGCAAGGACACCGTGGCGCTCAAGCTCGACCCGCAGGCCGTGCCGGACCTGCCCGCTCCGCGGCCGGCGTTCGAGGTCTTCGTCTACTCCCCGCGCGTCGAGGGCGTCCACCTTCGCTTCGGCAAGGTCGCCCGCGGCGGGCTGCGGTGGAGCGACCGCCGCGAGGACTTCCGCACCGAGATCCTCGGCCTCGTCAAGGCGCAGATGGTCAAGAACGCCGTCATCGTGCCGACCGGCGCCAAGGGCGGCTTCTACGCCAAGGCGCTGCCCGACCCGGCCGAGGACCGCGACGCCTGGCTCGCCGAGGGCATCCGCGCCTACACGCTGTTCATCTCGGCGCTGCTCGACATCACCGACAACCTCGTCGACGGCGAGGCCGTGCCCCCGGCCCGCGTCGTCCGGCACGACGGCGACGACACCTACCTCGTCGTCGCCGCCGACAAGGGGACGGCGACCTTCAGCGACATCGCCAACGGCGTGAGCAAGGACTACGGGTTCTGGCTCGGCGACGCCTTCGCCTCCGGCGGCTCGGTCGGCTACGACCACAAGGCGATGGGCATCACCGCCCGCGGCGCCTGGGAGTCGGTCAAGCGGCACTTCCGCGAGACCGGCCGCGACATCCAGAGCGAGGACGTCACGGTCGTCGGCGTCGGCGACATGAGCGGGGACGTCTTCGGCAACGGGATGCTGCTGTCCGAGCACATCCGGCTCGTCGCCGCCTTCGACCACCGGCACGTCTTCCTCGACCCGGACCCCGACGCCGCGGCGTCCTTCGCCGAGCGGCGCCGGCTCTTCGAGCTGCCGCGCTCGTCGTGGAACGACTACGACCGCAGCCTGATCAGCGCCGGCGGCGGGGTGTACCCGCGCACCGCGAAGTCGGTCCCGGTGTCCCCGCAGGTCGCCGTGGCACTGGGCCTGCCGGAGCGGGTCACCTCGCTCACCCCGAACGAGCTGCTCCGGGCGATCCTCGCCGCGCCGGTCGACCTGCTGTGGAACGGCGGCATCGGCACCTACGTCAAGGCCTCGCACGAGTCGCACGCCGACATCGGGGACAAGGCCAACGACGCGATCCGGGTGGACGGCAGGGACCTGCGGGTCCGCGTCGTCGGCGAGGGCGGCAACCTGGGCCTGTCCCAGCTCGGCCGCGTCGAGGCCGCGCTCGCCGGCGTCCGGGTCAACACCGACGCCATCGACAACTCCGCGGGCGTCGACTGCTCCGACCACGAGGTGAACATCAAGATCCTCCTCGACCGGATCGTCGCCGCGGGGGACCTGACGCAGAAGCAGCGCAACACCCTGCTCGCCGGGATGACCGACGAGGTCGGCGCGCTCGTGCTGCGCGACAACTACGAGCAGAACGTCCTGCTCGGCAACGCGCGCAAGCAGTCCCACTCGATGCTCACCGTGCACCAGCGGTTCGTCCGCTGGCTCGAGGGCCGCGGCCTGGACCGGGCGCTGGAGTTCCTGCCCGACGACGCGACGCTCGCCGAGCGCGCCGAGGAGGGGCGCGGGCTCACCTCGCCGGAGTTCAGCGTGCTCGTCGCCTACGCCAAGATCGTCCTCGCCGAGGACGTCGTCGCGAGCGACCTGCCGGACGACCCGTGGCTCGACGACGTCCTGCGCGGGTACTTCCCGCGCCCGCTCGTCGAGCGCTACGGCGACCGGCTGTCCGAGCACCCGCTGCGCCGCGAGATCGTGACGAACAGCCTCGTCAACGACCTCGTCAACCGCGGCGGGATCACGTTCGCGTTCAGGGCGTTCGAGGAGACGGGCGCGAGCGTGGACCAGGTCGCCCGCGCCTACCTCGTCGTCCGCGAGGTCTTCGGGCTGGCCGACTACGTCCGCGAGGTCGAGGCGCTCGACAACGTCGTCCCCACCGAGGCGCAGACGGCGCTGTACCTCAACTTCCGCCGGCTCCTCGACCGGTCCTCGCGCTGGTTCCTCCAGACCCGGCCCGGGCGCCTGGACGTGCGGGCCGAGATCGAGCGCTACCGTCCGACCGTCGAGCGGCTCGGCGCGCGCCTTCCCGACCTCATCGTCGGGGCGGAGCACAAGACGCTCGTCGAGGAGGCCGAGGGGCTCGTCCGGCTCGGGGCGCCGCAGGACCTCGCGCTGCGGTCGGCCTCGCTGCTCAACGTCTTCCAGCTCCTCGACATCACCGAGATCGCCGAGACGACCGGGGCGGACGTCGAGGAGGTCGCGCGGGTCTACCTCACGCTGTCCGAGCGGTACGCCGTCGACGCGATGCTCACCCGGATCACGACGCTCGAGCGGCGCGACCGGTGGCAGGCGCTGGCCCGGGCCGCGCTGCGGTACGACCTCTACGCGGCGCTGGAGTCGCTCACGGTCGCCGTGCTGTCGTCGTCGCCGTCGTCCGACGTCCCCGCCCCGGACGCCGACCCGCTCGTGCGGATCGAGGCGTGGGAGCGGGCGAACTCGGCCGCGGTCGCCCGGGCGACGCAGACCCTCGAGGAGGTGCGCCGGCTCGAGAAGGGCGACCTCGCCTCGCTGTCGGTGGCGCTGCGGACGCTGCGCGGGGTGGTGCGCTCGACGTCGTGACGCCGCCCTAGGCTGGCGAGGTGCCCACCCTCAGCGACCTCATCAGCCGGCACGGTGGGCTCGACGTCGCCGACGCCGACTGGCTGCACCAGCTCGTCGGCGACTGGCAGCTCATCAGCGACCTGTCGTTCGCCGACCACATCCTGTGGATCCCCGACCGCGAGGAGACCGGGTGGGTCGCCGTCGCGCACGTCCGGCCGAGCACGGGCGCGACGGTGTACTACGACGACGTCGTCGGGGCCCGGCTGCCCCGGGGGCGCCGGCTCCAGCTCGACCGGGCGTACGACCTCGTGCGGATCTGCCGCGAGCGCGACCCCGAGTGGCACGACGACGTCCCGGTGCGCGAGGAGACGATCCCCGTCGTCCGGGCGGGACGCTCGGTCGCCGTCGTCTCCCGGCACACGAACCTCGCGGCCGCGCGCACCCCGTCCCGGCTCGAGCTGACGTACCTGCAGTGCGCGGACGACCTGGCGCGCATGGTGTCCCAGGGCGAGTTCCCGGTCGCGGGCGCGCCGACAGGCTCGCGGCGCGGGGCGCCGCGGGTCGGCGACGGGATGATCCGGATGGACCGCGAGGGCCGGATCACCTACGCGAGCCCGAACGCGCTGTCGGCGCTGCACCGGTTCGGGTTCGTCGGCGACCTCGTCGACCGGTCGCTCGCCGAGGTGCTCACCCCGCTCATCGACGACGGGTCCGGCGGCGGGCAGGTCGACGAGTCGCTGCCGCTCGTGCTGCTGGGCCGCGCGCCGTGGCGCTCGGACATCGACGGCCGCGGCGCGACGCTCTCGCTGCGGGCCATCCCGCTGCGCGCCGACGGGCAGCGGCACGCCGCGCTCGTCCTCGTCCGGGCCGTCTCGGAGTTGCGCCGGCGCGAGCGCGAGCTCATCACCAAGGACGCGACGATCCGCGAGGTGCACCACCGGGTCAAGAACAACCTGCAGACCGTCGCGGCGCTGCTGCGGCTGCAGGCGCGGCGGATCCCGTCCGAGGAGGGGCGGGCGGCGCTGCAGGAGGCGATGCGCCGCGTCTCGACGATCGCCATGGTGCACGACACCCTGTCGCAGGGGCTCGGGGAGAGCGTCGACTTCGACGAGGTGCTCGACCGGACGGTCGCCCTCGCCGTCGAGCTGGCCGGCGCGTCCGGGCCCGTCTCCGTGCGGCGCTCGGGCAAGTTCGGCACGATGCGCGCGGAGAACGCGACCCCGCTCGCGCTCGTGCTCACCGAGCTCATCACGAACGCCGTCGAGCACGGGCTGCAGACCGGCGGCGGCACCGTGACGATCAGCGCGGAGCGGCACGGGGACGAGCTGCGGGCGACGGTCCACGACGACGGCACGGGCCTGCCCGAGGGCTTCAAGGCCGGCTCGGACGGCCTCGGCACGCAGATCGTCCAGGCCCTCGTCGCGGGGGAGATGCGCGGCCGGATCCACTGGTCGAGCCCCGCCGAGGGCGGCACCGAGGTCTGCGTCGACGTGCAGCTGCGCCCCCAGCCGGCCTAGCCGGGAAGGCGTCGGCCGGTGGGGGCGTCGCGGTGCTGCGGGGTCGTGCGTCGGTCGTGCGTCGGTGGCGTGTGCTCAGCCGGCGCGACGGGCGCGGGCGTTGCGGCGCTTGAGGGCGCGCCGCTCGTCCTCGGACAGCCCGCCCCAGACGCCGGCGTCCTGCCCCGTCTCGAGAGCCCACTTGAGGCAGGTCTCGACGACGTCGCAACGGCGGCACACGGCCTTGGCCTCTTCGATCTGCATGATGGCGGGGCCCGTGTTCCCGATGGGGAAGAAGAGCTCGGGGTCCTCGTCCAGGCACGCTGCGCGGTGGCGCCAGTCCATGGGGTGGTTCACTCCTCTGCCCCGTCAGGGGCACTCGCGTGGGTCCCGGGGTCCGGCGTGGTTCGGACCCGGGTTCTCGTCGTGGCACACTGGGCTTCGTCCGTCGTGGTCGACGACTTGACGTCGCGCGTGCACCGAGCAGGGCTTCGTCGTCCTGCTCACTTGCCTAACGCAAAGCCTCACACTCTTGTGCCTGCTTTCACAAGGGGTGATTGCGAAATCAGGCCGCAACTTTTCGTGGCGGTGGTCACGGTGGCATCGTTGCGTGCCACGAATCCTACGATCAGTTGTGCATCTCGCAAGAGATCGCGCCACGCAGCCCTTGACCTGCGTAAACGCCGAATGCTACAGCCGTGTTACGTCAGCTCGCGGTGGCTCTGCGCTGACATCGGTCGTCGTCGTCGACCCGGATGTCCCGGCATTCGGTGACCCTCCGTAACAACTGGTAACGCTTGCAGCCAACGTTGTCAGGGGACGGGCTGTTCCCTCCCGCAGCCGGGCCGTTCCAGCCCCGCCCCGCGAGTTGCGCGGGTGGTGCGCGGCGGTGTCGGATCTCGGGTGTGAGCACCGCCAGACCGGCCTCGCCGGGGTCCGGTCAGTCCCCCGACGACGCGCCCGTTCCCCGCCGCCCGCCGATGATGCGTGCCGTCGCCGCGGTCGTCGTGGGCCTCGAGGCGCTCGCCCTCGTCGCGGCCGGCCTCGTCCTCGGCGTCGACCTCTTCCTCGAGACGCCGGCGTCCGTCGTCGCCGGCCTCTTCCTCGCCGTGCTCGTGCTGCTCTTCGGCGCCGCCCTGGTCCCCGTGGCGCTCGGGCTGTGGCGCGGCCGTCGCTGGTCGCGCGCGCCCGCGGCGACCTGGCAGCTGCTCCAGGCGAGCATCGCCCTGCCCGACCTCGGGCTGCCCGCCGGGCTGCGCGCCGGTCTCCTCGTCGCGTGCGCCGTCGTCCTCGTGACGGTCCTGCGCTCGAGCCTCTTCGACGCGCCGCCCCCGGACTGACCGCGCCGCGCGGGGCTCAGACCTCTTCGTTGAGCCCGGCGCGCATCGCGGCGAGGCTGCGGGCGAGCAGGCGCGAGACGTGCATCTGGGAGATGCCGACCTCGGCCGCGATCTGGGACTGCGACATGCCCCGGACGAACCGCAGCGCGAGGATGCGCCGCTCGCGGGCGGGCAGCCCGGCGAGGAGCGGGCGCAGGGTCTCGCGCTGCTCGACGAGCTCGAGCCCCTCATCGACGGAGCCGATCGTGATCTCGTCGGCCTCCTCGGGTGTCGTCGGCAGGGGCACCGTGGCGTAGGCGCCCGCGGTCTCCAGGGCCTCGAGGACGAGGTCGGTGTCCGTGTCGAGGTGCCGCGCGATCTCCTCGACCGTGGGGGAGCGCCCGAGCTTGTGGGTGAGCGACTCCCGGGCCTCGGACACCTGGCGGCCGAGGTCCTGCAGGCGACGGGGGACGCGCAGCGCCCAGCCCCGGTCGCGGAAGTGCCGCCGGATCTCGCCGAGGATCGTCGGGACGGCGAAGGAGGTGAACGCCCCGCGGCTCGGGTCGAAGCGGTCGACGGCGTGGAGCAGGCCGATCGTGCCGACCTGGACGAGGTCGTCGTACGGCTCGCCGCGACCGCGGAAGCGCTGGGCGAGGTGGTGGACGAGCGGCAGCTCCGCCTCGACCGCGGCCTGGCGGACGGCCGGCCGCTCGGGGTCGTCCGGGGCGAGCGTCGCCAGCCGCGCGAGGAGGGCGTCCGCGCGGGCGCGCTGCGCGCTGACGGGCGGCGCGGCGGCCTCGGGGGCGTCGTCGGTGGGGGAGGTGGGGGTCACGTCGGGGCGGTCGTCGGCGAGGACGAGCGTCTCCTCGGGGGCGTCGTCGGGATCAGGGGCGGGTGCGGGTCGCGACGGCACCGTGGTCAGCTCCGGGGGCCCGCAAGGTCGTGGCTGAGCCGGATCCAGGCGCCGACGCCGTCGGGGGTGTCCTCCGTACCGGTCTCGACCCCGCCGACGAGCGCCTCGAGCACCGCCCAGGCGAAGCTCGTGCGCTCGGGCAGCAGGGTGGCCGGGCCGCTGACGCGCACGTCGAGCCCGGCGGGCCGGATGGTGAACGTCGCGACGAGCGAGCGGCCCGGGTGGCTGCGGTGGTCGAGCAGCAGGGCGCAGGCCTCGTCGACGGCGATCCGCAGGTCCTCGATCTCGTCGAGGGTCAGGTCCAGCCGGGCGGCCAGGCCGGCCGCGGCGGTGCGGACGACGGCGAGGTAGGCGGGGTCGGCGGGGACGCGCAGCTCCACGTCGTCCGGCGACGGACCGGCCGGCGCCTCGGGCGTGCCGGAACCCGGGACGGACCGCAGCCACGGCTGGCCGGGTCCGCTGGCACGCGGGGTGGGGCTGGTCACCGGTCGGCTTCCCTTCTCGGACGCGGGGGCACCCTGCGTCGTGCGGTGCGTGGACGGGATCGGTCCTCACTGTATCGACCCGACTCCATGATGACCCCGCCGTCACCGATCCTGTGAACCGGCGGCGGCGAGGGCCGCTCCGTCGAGGCGCCACGTCGTCCACCCGTCCTGGGCGCGGGCCCCGAGCGAGCGGTAGAAGCCGATGGCCGAGGCGTTCCAGTCGAGCACCGACCACTCCAGCCGTGCCCACCCGCGCCGCACGCATTCGGCGGCGAGGCCGGACAGCAGCGCCCGGCCGAGGCCCCGGCCGCGCAGGTCCTCCCGCACGACGAGGTCCTCGAGCCAGATGCCGTGCCGGCCGCGCCACGTCGAGTAGGAGACGAACCACACCGCCATGCCGCCGACGACGGGACCGTCCGGGCCGTCGGTCTCGGCGACGAGGCAGTGCACCCGCGGCGTCCCGTCGACGCCGGCGCCGAAGAGCACCTCGTGCAGGTCGGCGGTGCTCGCCTCGACGGCGTCCGGCTCGCGCTCGTACCGCGCGAGGTCGAGGACGAGGCCGTGCAGGGCGGGGACGTCCTCGGGACGGGCGGGGCGGGTCGTCGTCACGGGGACGACCCTGCCACCTCGACGGCCCCGGCGTCCCCGGCGGCCACGGCGTCCCCGGCGGTCCCGGCGTCCCCGGCGGCCCCGGGGCTCGCGACCTGCACGGGGCGAAGATGCCCGGCGTCGACGGACCAGCCCCGTCCCGGCGCCGGCAGGGCCGGCACCGGCGGCCGGCAGCCGGTCCAGTCGGCGTCCGCCGCCGGCACCGGACCGAGGAGCAGCGCGTGCCCGTTCTCGCGCAGCCCGGCCAGCAGCCCCCGGTAGGCCCGGGCGACCTCGGCGGCCCGGGCCGCCGCGACGACCGCGCTCGCGGG
>JBQGCR010000201.1:0-2419 GCA_052038585.1 Kineosporiaceae bacterium | reverse complement strand
GGGGAGCGCGGCTACTTCTACGCCCCGACCGTCGTCACCGACGTCCCGGCCGGGGCGCGCCTGGTCACCGAGGAGATCTTCGGCCCGGTCGCCCCGATCACCCGCTTCTCCTCCGACGAGGAGGCCCTGCGGCTGGCCAACGACACCGAGTACGGCCTCGTCGCCTACGCGTTCACCGAGAGCTACTCGCGGGCCCTCAGGGTCGCCGAGGGCCTCGAGACCGGGATGGTCGGCCTCAACCAGGGCATCGTCTCCAACCCCGCGGCGCCGTTCGGCGGCGTCAAGCACTCCGGCTTCGGCCGCGAGGGTGGCGCCGAGGGCATCGAGGAGTACCTCGAGACGAAGTACGTCGGCCTCGCCCTCTGACCCGCGACGCGAGGTGCATGATCACCGCCGCCGACTGCATGATCACCCGTCCTCCTGACCGCGTGATCATGCACCTCACGGCGGTGATCATGCGCGTGGTGGCGGTGATCATGCATGGGTGGGGGAGGATCGTCGGGTGAGCAGAGCGCGTGAGGTGGTCGTCCTCGGGGCGACGGGGTCGATCGGGACGCAGGCGGCGGACGTCGTCTCGCGGTCGGACGGGCGGTACAGGATCACCGCGCTCGCCGCCGAGGGGACGCGGGTCCGGGAGCTCGCGGAGATGGCTGCGGCACTCGGGGTCCGGACCGTCGGGGTCGGGCGCGAGGACGTCGTCGACGACCTGCGGGCCGCGCTGCGCGACGCGGGCGCGGACGACGTCGACGTCGTCGCCGGCCCCGACGCCGCGACCCGGCTCGCGGCGATGCCGTGCGACGTCGTCCTCAACGGCGTGACCGGCGCGCGGGGCCTGGAGCCGACGCTCGCCGCGCTCGACGCCGGGTCCGTGCTCGCGCTGGCGAACAAGGAGAGCCTCATCGTCGGCGGGCCGGTCGTGCTGCGCCGGGCCGGCGAGGGCCAGATCGTCCCCGTCGACTCCGAGCACAGCGCGCTCGCCCAGTGCCTGCGCGGCGGGCGCGCCGACGAGGTGCGCCGGCTCGTCCTCACCGCGAGCGGCGGGCCGTTCCGGGGCCGCACCCGCGCCGAGCTCGAGGCCGTGACGCCGGAGCAGGCCCTCGCCCACCCGACGTGGGCGATGGGCCCGGTCATCACGACGAACTCGGCGACCCTGTTCAACAAGGTCCTCGAGGTCATCGAGGCGCACCTGCTCTTCGGGGTGCCGTTCGAGCGGATCGACGTCGTCGTCCACCCCCAGTCGGTCGTCCACTCGATGGTCGAGTTCGTCGACGGCTCGACCCTCGCCCAGTGCTCGCCGCCGGACATGCGGCTGCCGATCGGGCTCGCGCTCGCCTGGCCGGACCGGTTCCCCGACGCCGCGCCCGGCTGCGACTGGACGAGCGCCTCGACGTGGACGTTCGAGCCGGTCGACGACGACGCGTTCCCGGCGCTGCGCCTCGCGCGCGAGGTCGGGGCCAGGGGCGCGACGTACCCTGCTGTCTACAACGCGGCCAACGAGGAGTGCGTGGACGCCTTCCTCGCCGGTCGCATCGGGTTCCTCCAGATCGTCGACACCGTGGCCGACGTCGTCAGGGAACACGTGGCGCCCGACGGCCCGTTGGAGGTCGCGGACGTCCTCGCGGCCGACGCGTGGGCGCGGGGGCGGGCGCACGAGGTGCTGGGGAAGGCGGAGAAGGTGGACGCTCGATGAGCGGAACGGCTTTGGGCGCCGTCGGCGTGCTCGTCATCGTCGTCGGCATCGCGCTGTCGATCGCGCTGCACGAGATCGGGCACCTCGTCCCGGCGAAGAGGTTCGGCGTCAAGTGCACCCAGTACATGGTCGGCTTCGGGCCGACGATCTGGTCGCGCCGCGTCGGCGAGACCGAGTACGGCGTCAAGGCGATCCCGCTCGGCGGCTACGTCCGGATGCTCGGGATGTTCCCGCCCAAGCCGGGCGAGCACGCCCGCGCCGACACCACCGGACGCCTCGCGCTGCTCGTCGACCAGGCCCGGCAGGAGGCCGCCCGCGAGGTCGGCCCCGAGGACGCCGACCGCCTGTTCTACCAGCGCTCGGTGCCGAAGCGGCTCGTCGTCATGCTCGGCGGGCCGGTCATGAACCTGATCATCGCCGTCGTCCTGCTCACGGTCGTCGTCACCGGTTTCGGCACCGCGACCCAGGTGCCGCGCGTCTCCACCGTCTCCCAGTGCGTCATCCCGGCGAGCGAGCCGACCCGGACGACGTGCGAGCCGACCGACCAGGCCGCCCCGGCGGCCGCCGCGGGCATCCTCCCCGGCGACGTCATCACGACCGTCGCGGGCCGCGAGGCGACGTCGTGGAAGGTCGTCCAGGACGCGATCCGGTCCAGCGGCGGCCGGCCGCTCGACCTCGTCGTCGAGCGCGACGGCCGCAGCGTCCCGCTGAACGTCACGCCGATCACGG
>JBQGCR010000200.1:0-7043 GCA_052038585.1 Kineosporiaceae bacterium | reverse complement strand
GCGTAGGCGAAGTCGACCGGCGTCGAGCCCGCCGGGAGGGCGACGACGTCACCCTTGGGGGTGAAGACGTACACCTCCTGCGCGCTGATCTCGAAGCGCAGCGAGTCGAGGAACTCCCCCGGGTCGGCGGTCTCGCGCTGCCAGTCGAGCAGCTGGCGCAGCCACGCCATGTCGTTGACGCCGCCGTCCTTCTTGCCGGTGGTCGCCCGGTTCTCGTCCTTGTACTTCCAGTGGGCGGCGACGCCGTACTCGGCGCGGCGGTGCATCTGGTGGGTGCGGATCTGGATCTCGACCGGCTTGCCCTCGGGCCCGATGACCGTCGTGTGCAGCGACTGGTACATGTTGAACTTGGGCATCGCGATGTAGTCCTTGAACCGCCCGGGCACCGGGTTCCACCGGGCGTGCAGGGCGCCGAGGACGGCGTAGCAGTCGCGCACCGAGTCCACGAGCACGCGGACGCCGACGAGGTCGTAGATGTCGGCGAAGTCGCGGCCCCGGACGATCATCTTCTGGTACACGGAGTAGTAGTGCTTCGGGCGGCCGGTGACCGTCGCCCGGATCCGGGCGGCCCGCAGGTCCGCCGTCACCTGCTCGCGCACCTGGGCGAGGTAGTCCTCGCGGGCGGGTGCGCGCTCGGCGACGAGCCGGACGATCTCGTCGTAGACCTTCGGGTAGAGCGTCGCGAACGACAGGTCCTCGAGCTCCCACTTGATCGTGTTCATGCCGAGCCGGTGGGCCAGCGGGGCGTAGATCTCGAGGGTCTCGCGGGCCTTGCGCTCGGCGCTGCTCGCCGGGACGTAGCGCCACGTCCGCGCGTTGTGCAGCCGGTCGGCGAGCTTGATGACCAGGACGCGGATGTCGCGCGACATCGCGACGACCATCTTGCGGACGGTCTCGGCCTGGGCCGCGTCGCCGTAGGTCACCTTGTCGAGCTTCGTCACGCCGTCGACGAGCATGGCGACCTCGTCGCCGAACTCCGAGCGGAGCTGGGAGAGCGTGTAGTCGGTGTCCTCGACGGTGTCGTGGAGCAGCGCGGCGGCGAGCGTGTGCGGCGTCATGCCGAGCTCGGCGAGGATCGACGCGACCGCGACGGGGTGGGTGATGTACGGGTCGCCGCTCTTGCGCTTCTGCCCCGCGTGGGCCCGAGCCGCGACCTCGAAGGCGCGCTCGACGACGGAGACGTCCGCCTTGGGGTGCGAGGTCCGCAGGGTCCGCAGGAGCGGCTCGAGCAGCGGGGAGGACGTCGAGGCCCGGCCGGAGCCGAGCCGGGCGATCCGGGAGAGCACCCGCGTCGTGCCCGCCATCCCGTCGCCCGGGGCGCTGCGGTAGCGGACGGGGACGGTCTCCGGGACGGCCTGGGTGTCCCCGGCGGCGTCGTCGCCCGCCGCCTGCGCCGGCGCGCCGGCCGGGACGGTCCCCGGCTCCGGCGGGGCCGCGGCGACGACCTCCTGCACGGGGTCCCGGTCGCCGGTCGGCGACGCCACGTCCTCGCGCACCCGCTCCTGGCTCATGGGCCTCCCCGCCGCTGCCGACGTTGCACCGCGCCGCCCGAGGGGCGGCGGCGGTCCGGTCAGACCACTGTACGCGGCGTGACGCGCCGGGACGTCACGGCGACCCGCCGCGCGCGGCGCGCGGCGTCAGAGGGTGACGAGGGCCCGCACGTCGCGGCCGGGCAGCCGGGCCCGGCCCTCGAGGAAGGTGAGCTCCATGAGCACGGCGACCCCGGCGACCTCGCCGCCGAGCCGCTCGACGAGGTCGACCGCCGCGGCGGCCGTCCCCCCGGTGGCGAGCACGTCGTCGAGGACGAGCACCCGCTGCCCGGGACGCACGGCGTCGGTGTGCACCTCGATCTCGGCGGTGCCGTACTCGAGGTCGTAGCTCGCGGCGTGCGTCGTGTGCGGGAGCTTGCCCCGCTTGCGGACGGGGACGAACCCGGCGCCGAGCGCCAGGGCGACCGGCGCCGCGAGGATGAACCCGCGGGCCTCGATCCCGACGACGACGTCCACGCCCGCGCCGTCGGCGCGGTGCGGCGCCGCGAAGGCCTCGACGACCGCGGCGAACGCGCCGGCGTCGGCGAGCAGCGGCGTGATGTCCTTGAACTGCACGCCGGGCTTCGGGTAGTCCGCGACCGTCCGGACGCGCTCGAGGACGAGGGCCTCGACGTCCGTCACCGGCTGCGGCCCTGCGGGCGTCCCTTGGCCGACCGCTTGCGCGGCTGCTGGCGCTGCCCGGTGGTCGTCACGGCGGTCGCACCCGAGTGGGCGGGGGCCCCGGCGGTCACCGGCTCCCCGGGCTCACCGGCCTCGGCGCGCTCGGCGGCGGCCGCCTCCTGCGCGCGGCGCTTGGCGACCCGCTCGGCCTGGGCCTTGAGCTCCGGCTCGTCCTCGCGCAGGTGCACGAGCAGCGGCGTGGCGATGAAGATCGAGGAGAACGTCCCGACCGCCATGCCGACGAAGAGCGCGAGCGCGAGGTCCTGCAGCGTGCCGGCCCCGAGGATGAAGGCGCCGATGAAGAGGATCGCGGCGACGGGCAGGAGCGCGACGACGGAGGTGTTGATCGACCGGACGAGCGTCTGGTTGACCGCGAGGTTCGCCGCCTCGGCGAAGGTGCGCCGGGTCGACGCCGTGACGTGCTCGGTGTTCTCGCGGACCTTGTCGAAGACCACGACGGTGTCGTAGAGCGAGTAGCCGAGGATCGTCAGGAAGCCGATGACCGACGCCGGCGTCACCTCGAAGCCGACCGCCGCGTACACGCCGACCGTGATGACCAGGTCGTGCGCGAGCGCCACGAGGGCGGAGACGGCCATCTTCCACGTGCGGAAGTACAGGGCGATGACGACGGCGACGAGCACGAGGAAGACGACGAGGCCGGTGAGCGCCTTGCGGGAGACGTCGGACCCCCACGAGGGACCGACCGAGTTGACCGTGACGTCGTCGGACGGCACGGCGTACGCCTGCGCGAGCGCGTCCCGGGCGTCGGCCGCCTCTGCGGTCGACAGGGCCTCGGTCTGGACGCGCATCGTGTCCCCGCCGACGACGCTCACGCGCGGCACGTCGGTGGCCGCGACGATGCCGCTCAGGGCGTCGAGGGCCTTCTGCTCGGAGACGTCGGCGACGTCGGAGACGCGGAACTCCGTGCCGCCGCGGAACTCGATGCCCGCGTTGAGCCCACGGATGCCGAGGGCGGCGAAGCACAGCACGACGATGACCGCGGAGATCGTGTAGAAGGTCCGGCGCCGGCCGACGAAGTCGTAGGACCGCTTGCCGGTGTAGAGGTCGTTGCCGAAGTCGGCGAAGGAGAACATCAGGCGTCCCTCCCGCCGCGGGAACCGCCGACGGTCGTCGTGTCGTGGTCGTCGGGCCCGTCGGGCCCGGCGTCGTCGGGCCCGGTGCCGTCGGGTCCGGCGTCGTCCGGCACCCCGTCGGACGGCGAGTCGCCCCGCGCGGCCGCGGCGCGGCGCTCCGCGATCGTCCGGGCCGGGGACGCGCCCTTGGCGGCCTTGGGCCGCACCCGACCGCGACCGGCGTAGGCGACGGTGCGCCCCAGGTGGCGGGCGTCGAAGCCGGACAGCTTGTGCCCGCTCGCGAAGAATGTCCGGCGGGACAGCAGCGTGACCATCGGCTTGGTGAACAGGAACGTCACGAGGATGTCGACGAGCGTCGTCAGGCCGAGGGTGAAGGCGAAGCCGCGGACGCCGCCGACGGCGAGGGTGTAGAGGACGACGGCCGCGAGGAAGCTCACGGCGTCCGAGACGATGATCGTGCGGCGGGCCCGCGCCCAGGCCGCCTCGACGGCGACCGGGAGGGCCTTGCCGTCACGCACCTCGTCGCGGATGCGCTCGAAGTAGACGATGAAGGAGTCCGCGGTGACGCCGATGGCGACGATGAGGCCGGCGACGCCGGGCAGCGAGAGCCGGTACCCCTGCCGCCAGCCGAGGAGCACGATGAAGCCGTACGTCACGAGGGCGACGACGCCGAGGCTCGCGACGGTGACCAGGCCCAGGGCGCGGTACTGCAGCAGCGAGTAGACGACGACGAGCGCGAGGCCGATGAGGCCGGCGAGCAGGCCGTTGCGCAGCTGCTCGGCGCCGAGGGTCGCGGAGATCTGCTGGATCGTCTGCGTCTGGAAGGAGATCGGCAGCGCGCCGAACTTCAGCTGGCTCGCCAGCGCCTTGGCCGACTCCGGGGTGAAGCTGCCGGAGATCTCGGCCTGGCCGTTCGGGATGCGCGCGTTGGTCGTCGGCGCGGTGATGACCGTGCCGTCGAGGACGACGGCGAAGCGGTTGCGGACGTCGGTGTTCGGGAACTGGAACAGCCGCGTCGTCACGTCGGCGAACTGCCGGGTGCCGGTGCCGTCGAAGGTGAGGTTGACGACCCACTGGCCGCTCGAGGCGCCCTGCGAGGTCTGGCCGAGGCCGGCGCTCGCGTCCCGGATGTTCTGGCCGAGCACCTCGGCCGGGCCGAGGATGTACTTCTCCGTGCCGTCGTCGGAGCAGGTGACGAACGGCTGGTCCGCCGGCGGGATGACGCCGGCGAGGGCGCCGAGGTCGGTGCAGGTCTGCGCGTCGAACGCGGCCTGGAGCTCGGGGGTGACCTGGCTGAGGTCGCTCGCGTCGGTCGGCGAGGGTGCCGGTGCGGCGGGCGTCGTGGCGCCGGGGCTCTCGGTGGCCGCGGGCGCCGTCGGGGTCGGCGTCGTCGCCGCGGCCGGGCGGGCCCACGCGGGCAGGTTCTTGCCGTTGCTGCTCGCCGTCGCGGACGGCGTCGCGCTCGGCGGCACCGTCGCGGCCGGCTGCGTGGCCGTCGCGCCGGGCGTCGCCGTGCCCGTCGGCGTCGGCGTCGCGCCGGGGGTCGGCGTCCCGGTCGGCGCGGGTGTCGTCGGGGCGGCCGCCACGCCGGTCGGCTGGGCCGCGAGGACCGCGCGGAACTGCAGCTGCGCGGACGCCTGGACGAGCTGGATCGTCTCCTCGTCGGGGTTCTGGCCCGGGATCGCGACGACGATGTTCTGGCCGCCCTGGGTCGAGACCTCCGCCTCGGCCACGCCGGAGCCGTCGACGCGCTGGCGGATGATGTTGACCGCCTCGGTGAGGTTCTCCTGGGTCAGCGTCTGCTCACCCTCGGTCGGCACCGGCCGCAGGACGATCTCCGTGCCGCCCTCCAGGTCGAGGGCGAGCTTCGGCGACCACTGGCCGTCCGACCACTGCACGCCCGCGGCGACGAGTCCGAACAGCACGGCCAGCAGGCCGAGCAACGTCCAGAGGCTGCGCCCCGGCCGAGAGGTCTTCGCTGATGCCACGGGAGTGTCTTTCTCTCTTCGGTCGCCGCCCCTGCCGGGTGCGGCGCGGTCGGCGTCGCTGTCGGGGCTCAGGCCCCGGCGGGCGGCTCTGTCCGGTTGGTCCCGGTCGCGTCGTCCCTGGACGTGTCGACCGGGGCGGGGCCGACCTTGACGATGGCCCGGCGGTCCCAGCGGCTCGGCTGGCCGGGCACGGTCTCGAGCGTGACGACGTCGCCGTCCACGGCGGTGATCGTCCCGTACATCCCGGCGGCGGTCATGACCTCCTGACCCACCTCGAGCGACGCCTGCAGCGCCTGGGTCTGCTTCATCTGCCCCCGCTGACGGGTCATGAGGAAGACGAGCAGCAGCAGGGGCAGTGCGAGCAGGAGCAGCTCCACGGTGGTTCGGTCCTCTTCCGTCGGGTCGGTGCGGTCCGTGCGGCCAACGGCTGTCCTGGCTCCCGGGTTCCGCACGCGGGCGTGCGCGGGCGACGGTCGACGTCGCCCACGGCAGACTAGCGCGCCGCCGGGACGTCCTGGGGCAGCCCGGTCGAGGTGCGCGCGCCCGCGGCGCAGGTCAGAGGCCGTCGAGCAGGGTGTCCTGGACGCCTCCGGGCCCGGTGACCGGCCCTCCCGCCCCGGGGACGGCGGGTGCGCGCAGGCCCAGGTGCGCCCACGTCGCGGGCGTCGCGACCCGGCCGCGCGGCGTGCGGCCGATGAGCCCCTCGCGCACGAGGAACGGCTCGGCGACGGTCTCGACGGTCTCGGGCTCCTCCCCCACGGCGACCGCGAGCGTCGAGAGCCCGACGGGCCCGCCGCCGAAGCGGTGGCACAGCGCCTCGAGGACGCCCCGGTCGAGCCGGTCCAGGCCGCGCTCGTCGACGGCGTACACGGCGAGGGCGGCCCGCGCCGCGTCGAGGTCGCACGTGCCGTCGCCACGCACCTGCGCCCAGTCCCGCACCCGGCGCAGGAGCCGGTTGGCGATCCGCGGCGTGCCGCGCGAGCGCCGGGCGATCTCGGCGCCGCCCTCGGCGGTGAGGTGCACGCCGAGCAGGCCCGCGGAGCGGCGCAGCACCTGCTCCAGCTCGCCGGCGTCGTAGAAGTCGAGGTGCCCGGTGAAGCCGAACCGGTCGCGCAGCGGGCCGGGCAGCATGCCGGCCCGGGTCGTCGCGCCGACGATCGTGAACGGCGGCAGGTCGAGCGGGATGGCGGTCGCGCCCGCGCCCTTGCCGACGACGATGTCGACCCGGAAGTCCTCCATCGCGACGTAGAGCATCTCCTCGGCCGGGCGCGCCATCCGGTGCACCTCGTCGAGGAAGAGCACCTCGCCCTCCTCGAGGGAGGACAAGATCGCGGCGAGGTCACCCGCGTGCTGGATCGCCGGACCGCTCGTCACGCGCAGCGGGGCGCCGAGCTCGTGCGCGACGATCATCGCCAGCGTCGTCTTGCCGAGCCCGGGCGGGCCGGACAGGAGGATGTGGTCCGGCGCGTGGCCGCGCCCGCGGGCCGCCTCGAGGACGAGGGCGAGCTGCTCGCGGACGACCCGCTGGCCGACGAACTCGGAGAGCCGCCTCGGTCGCAGCGCCCCCTCGAGGGCGCGCTCGTCGCCGTCCGCCGACGGGTCGGCGAGGCGGACGCCGGCGTCGTCGGCGAGGCCGCCGGACGGCCCGGCCGCGTCCCCGCCGAGCCGGCTCACCCGACCCGCCCGAGGTGGCGCAGCGTCGCGCGCAGGACGGCGGCGACGTCGCCGCGGGCGGCCGCGTCGGCCGCCCC
>JBQGCR010000199.1:0-2040 GCA_052038585.1 Kineosporiaceae bacterium | reverse complement strand
CGCGCCAGGGGCGCCTCCTCGCCGGCCTCGTGCTCGTCGGGCTCGCGGCGTGGGCGTTCCCGAACCCGGCCGACCTGGAGGACCCGCGGCCCCGGCACGTCCCCGAGGTCGAGTTCGAGACGTGGCTGCGGGAGACGTGCGGCCGGCTGCGCAGCACTGACGCCGCGGGCGAGGCGATCCCGGAGGAGGGCCTCGACGCGGCCTGGCGGGTCTACCTCGACATGCCGATCACCATGGTCGGGGACAAGGGCCGCGGCACCGGGCGCCTGTCGCCCAAGTGCACGCTCTACTGGGTGCGCGCGGTGCTCGGCTGGCTCGGCGAGCAGGGCATGGCGCGGCAGGACCAGACGGGCGACGGCGGCCCGGCGACCTGGTCGCTCACCGAGCGCTTCCGCATCCACGTCGTCGACATGGCCGCCGAGCCCGCGTACCGCTACCTCGCCGCGCTCGGCCGGGGTGACGTGCCCGGCCCGGCGGACGGCGCCGCGCCGCGGCCGCCGGGACCCGTTGCGGCGCAACCGGACCAGGACCAGGACGACGACGAGGGCGACGACGTCGACGACCTCGACGAGGCCGACGAGACCGACGAGATCGAGGAGGCCCGGGCGTGACGTACCACCTCGCGTCCCTGCGGCTGCGCTCGATCGGCGAGCGGTCGGCCCGCTTCACCGACCTCACGCTCGACCTCACCGCCCCCGGCGGCCCGACCGGCCTCGCGACGGTCCCGTCCGACTCGATCGTCTGGCTGCGCAACGGCGGCGGGAAGTCGACGCTGCTGTCGCTGTTCTACGCCCTCGTCCTCCCGCACGCGAACGACTTCATGGGCCGCGTCGTCAAGCGCAGCCTCACCGACTACGTGGACTCGGGCGACACGTCCCACACCGTCGCCGTCTGGCACCCGGCCGACTCCGCGACGCTCCTCGGCGAGCCCGAGCAGGTGCTCGTCACCGGCGCGATCTACGAGTGGCAGAACCTCCGCCGCCCCGCAGACTCGGAGAAGGAGCGAGAGAGCCTCAACACCGCCTACTACGCCTTCTGGGCCGTCCCCGGCGTCGTCGACGCCGCGACGCTCCCGCTCACCGACGCCGCGGGCCGGCCGCGCCGGCTCTCCGCCGTCCTCGCGTCCCTGCGCGAGCTCGCGGCGGCCCACCCGTCGTCGATGCAGCTGGAGATCCCGCGCAGCCAGCGCGAGTGGGGCGAGGTGCTCCAGGCGCGCGGCATCGACCCCGAGCTCTTCCGGCGGCAGAAGGAGATGAACCACGTCGAGGGCGGCGTGGAGGACCTCTTCCGCTTCGCCTCCGCGCGCGAGTTCGTCGACTTCCTCGTCGACCTGACGGTCCGCCCGGACGACACCGAGCAAGTGGCCGACAACCTCGCGCTCGTCGCCGACCGGCTCGCCACGCGCCCGCTGCGCGTCGCCGAGCGGGACTTCAGCCGGGAGGCCGCGACCGCGCTCGACCGGCTGGCCCTCGCGCACGACGAGGTCGCCGAGGCAGGGCTGCACCTCGCGGCCGCCCGGCTCGCCGCCGCCCGGCTCGGAGCATCCTTCGACGCCGCCCGCCGCGACGCCGCCGACGCCCTCGCCGGGCTCGACGAGCAGCACGCGGCGCTCCAAATCGCGCACGGGCAGGCCGTGAGCCGCCGCGACGAGGCCGGCGAGGTGGAGCGGGTCTACCTCCTGCGCGCCGCGGAGCTGCGCGTCGACGACGCGCAGTCCGCTGCGGCGCAGGCGGAGTCGGCCGCGGCCGAGGCCGCCCTCGAGGCGCAGGCCTGGGAGCTCACCGAGCCGCTCGCCACCCGGGACCAGCTCGAGGCCACGCTCGCGCACGTGCGCGCCGAGGTCGCCGACGAGCTCCGCGAGGCCGAGCCGCTGCGCCGCATGAGGGACGCCCACGCCGTCGGCCTGTACCGCCGCCTCCACGCCCTCGCGGACGAGGCCGACCTCGAGGCCGCCACAGCCGACGAGGCCGCCGCGCAGGCGGACCGCGAGGCGCGCGAGCTCGACGCCGCGGCCCGCGCCGAACGCGAGGCGGCCGCCGA
>JBQGCR010000198.1:0-10102 GCA_052038585.1 Kineosporiaceae bacterium | reverse complement strand
AGACGCCGAGCTGCAGGGCCGGGTTGACCTCCTTGCCCTCCCAGGCGGCCATCCCGACGAGCCGGCCCACCCCGCGGGTGTCGATCGACTCGAACGGGCTGACCGGCAGCACGCCGGCCTCGATGTACTGCGGGAAGAACGCGGCCTCGACGTCGTCCCGGCTGAAGCCCCACGTCGTCTGCGTGAGGTCGTTCGTGCCGAAGGAGAAGAAGTCCGCGTCCTCGGCGATCCGGCTCGCGACCATGCAGGCCCGGGGGAGCTCGATCATCGTGCCGATCGGGATGTCGAGCTCGACGCCGGTCTCGGCGGCCACCGTCGCGATCGTCGCCGTCGCGTGCCGTCGGACGTAGTGCAGCTCCTCCAGGCTCGCGACGAGCGGCACCTTGATCTCCGGCCTCGGCGAGCGGCCGGCGGCGACGAGCGCCGCCGCCGCCTCGGCGACGGCCCGCACCTGGAGCGTGAACAGGTCGGGGACGACGAAGCCGAGCCGCACCCCGCGGGTGCCGAGCATCGGGTTCTGCTCGTGCAGCCGCGTGACGTGCCGCAGGAGGTCCTCGCCGTCCTTGTCCGGGTGCCCGGTCGCCCGGGCGACCGCGACCCGCACGGACAGCTCGGTGTAGTCCGGCAGGAACTCGTGCAGCGGCGGGTCGAGGAGCCGGATGACGACGGGCAGCCCGTCCATCGCCTCGAGGATCCCGGTGAAGTCGTCGCGCTGCAGCGGCAGCAGGGTCTCCAGCGCCTCCCGCCGGCTGTCCTCGGTCCGGGCGAGGATGAGCTGCTCGACGACGCCGCGCCGGTCGCCGAGGAACATGTGCTCCGTGCGGCACAGGCCGATCCCGCCGGCGCCGAAGGCCCGCGCGCGCACGGCGTCCTCGGGGGTGTCGGCGTTGGCGCGCACCGACATCCGCCGGCTCGCGTCCGCGTGGTCCATGAGCCGGCGCACCGCGGCGAGGAGCTCGACCTCGTCGGGGTCGGTCACCTCGACGTCGTCGCCCTGGAGCACCTCGGCGACCGCGGACGGCACGACGGGGACGGCGCCGAGGAACACCTGGCCCGTCGAGCCGTCGATGGAGACGACGTCCCCCTCGCCGAAGCGGACGCCGTCCTTCGTCGTCGCCACCCGCGCCGCCGCGTCGACCTCGAGGGCCTCGACGCCGACGACGCACGTCCGCCCCATCCCGCGCGCGACGACGGCGGCGTGCGAGGTCTTCCCGCCACGGCTGGTGAGGATGCCGCGGGCGGCCACCATGCCGCCGAGGTCGTCCGGGTTGGTCTCGCGGCGGACGAGGACGACGTCCTCGCCGGCCCGCGCCCACTCCTGCGCCGTCACGGAGTCGAACACCGCCTTCCCCACGGCCGCACCGGGACTGGCGGCCATGCCCTGCGCGATGAGGCGGCGCTGCGCGTGGACGTCGAACTGCGGGAACATGAGCTTGGCGAGCTGGTCCCCGGACACCCGCGTCAGCGCCGTGTCGAGGTCGATCCGGCCCTCGTCGACGAGCTGGCTCGCGATCCGGAAGGCGGCGGCCGCGGTGCGCTTGCCGACGCGGGTCTGGAGCATCCACAGCGTGCCGCGCTCGACGGTGAACTCGATGTCGCACAGGTCCGCGTAGTGCTCCTCGAGCCGGGCCATGATGCGGACGAGCTCGCCGTAGGAGGCGGGGTCGAGCTCGCGCATCTCGTCCAGGCTCAACGTGTTCCGGATGCCGGCGACGACGTCCTCGCCCTGCGCCTTCGGCAGGTAGTCGCCGTAGACGCCGGGCCGCCCCGTCGCCGGGTCGCGCGTGAACGCCACGCCGGTGCCGGAGTTCTCGCCGAGGTTGCCGAAGACCATGGCCATGACGTTGACGGCGGTGCCGAGGTCCTCGGCGATCTTCTCCTGCCGCCGGTACAGCCGGGCCCGCTCGGTGTTCCAGGACTGGAAGACGGCGCGGACGGCCATGGCGAGCTGGGTGCGCGGGTCCTGCGGGAACGCGGACCCGGTCTGCGCGAGGATGATCGCCTTGTACGTGTCGACGAGGCCCATGAGGTCGGCCGCGGTGAGCACGAGGTCGTCCGTCGAGCCCTTGGCGGCCTTGGCCCGCTCGAGCTCGTGCTCGAACAGCGCGGCGTCGATGCCGAGCACGGTGCGGCCGAACATCTGCACGAGGCGGCGGTAGGAGTCCCAGGCGAAGCGGTCGTCGCCGGAGTGCTTGGCCAGCCCCAGCACCGAGTCGTCGGTGAGGCCGATGTTGAGGACCGTCTCCATCATCCCGGGCATCGAGAACTTCGCGCCGGAGCGGACCGAGAGGAGCAGGGGGTCGTCGTGCTGCCCGAGGCTGCGCCCGGCGGCCTCCTCGACCCGGACCAGGTGCTCGTCGACCTGCGCGGCGAGCTCGGGCGGCTCCTCGCCGTGGGCGAGGTACCAGCGGCAGGCCTGCGTCGTCACCGTGAAGCCCGGCGGCACCGGCAGACCGAGGTTCGTCATCTCGGCGAGGTTCGCGCCCTTGCCGCCGAGGAGGTCCTTGAGGTCCTTGTTGCCCTCGGAGAACGCGTGGACGTAGACGGTCATGGTGCACCTTTCCGCGGAGCGTCGTGGCTCGCTGGTCGCCGGGCGTGGACCGGTACGTCCTAGCGAACACCGGTCGGCGGCGGCTCCCGCGGGACCTTCGTCGGACGGCGGGCCCGCGGGCTCGCGGCGGAGTGTCGTGCCGGTGCCCGGTCCGCGGCGTCCGTCATCGTGGTCCCGTGACCGCCCCGTCCCCGGTGACGCGCGTCCCGCTGTGGCAGCGGCAGGACGCCTACGGCACCGTCCTCGCGCTCGTCGTCGTCTCGCTCGTCGCCGAGGCCCTGCAGGACGGCGTGCCCGGCGCGACGCTGCTCGTCGTCCTCGTCAAGACGCTCACCCTCGTGCTCGTCCTGCGGACGACGCGGGACCCGGTGGGCTCGCGCTGGTGGGACGTCGTCGTCGTCGCGCTCGCCGTCGTCGTCGGCGGCCCGGCCGCCGCCCGGGAGGGGACGGACGTCAACCTCCTTCTGACCAGCGCGGTGCTCGCCGTCGTCATCGCGCTGCAGATCGCGCTCGTCGCCCGCCGGCTCGTGCGGCACCGGCGCGTCACGCTCTCGACGGCCGCGGGGGCGCTGACGATCTACCTGCTCCTCGGCTCGTTCTTCGCCGGCGTCTACGGGGTCCTCGCCGCGGGCACGCAGGAGCCGCTGTTCGCCTCGGGCACCAACGGGTCCTCGCTCGACCGGCTCTACTTCTCCTTCATCACCCTGACGACCGTGGGGTACGGCGACCTCACCCCGGGCAGCGACCTCGCCCGCGTGACCGTCGTCCTCGAGGCCCTCGGCGGCCAGCTCTACCTCGTCACCGTCGTCGCCCTCGTCGTCGGCGCGCTGCGGTTCGGCCCCGGGCGGGAGTGAGGTCAGCTCCCGCTGACCGCCCACCGCCAGGCGGCCTTCGACGGCGCGTCGAGGAGGCGGTACTCGGGGTTCGCGACGCTGCCGCCGTAGGCGTCGAAGTACGTGACGAACTGGGCCTGGCTCGCGCGCAGGTACGTCGCGCTCGCGGTGAGCCAGGCGGCGCGGCCCGAGCCGGTGGGGTCGGAGGCGATCCGCTGGCTGCCGAGCTCGGCGATCCCGAAGGGCTTGCCGGCCGTCCGGGCCACCGAGACGATGCCGCCGAGCATCTCCGACGGGGCGGTGTAGACGGGGGTGCGCTTCTGCGCGCCGCGGTTGTAGCAGTCGAAGCCGAGGACGTCGACGACGTCCGCGCCCGGGTAGTAGTCCCGCCAGTCCCGCGTCGGCGCGCGCAGCGTCCAGCACATCCAGATCGTCGTCGTCCGCAGCCTCGGGTTGCCCGCCGCGTCGGCGAGGCGGTCGAGGTGGCGGACCGCGGCCCGGTACTGGGCGGCGGTGAAGGCGCCGTCCTCGATGTCGTCCTCCGGCTCGTGGAAGAACGTCCACCAGACCGTGCGGTCCCGCGGCGCGGCGGCGAACCAGGAGCGGAAGAAGGCGTCGTGGACGCCGGCCGTCACGTCGAGCGGCCGGGCCTTGAAGGAGACGGCCACCGGCCCGCCGAACAGCCCCGCCGGCCCGGGCCAGGCCGCGGGCAGCCCGCTGTGGAAGGTGCGCACCGCCTCGAGCGCCCCGTAGGCGGCGGTCTGCCGGCTCAGCGCCTGGGCGTAGGTCGACCCGTCACCGGTCCAGGCGTTCGTCCCGAAGAGGGTGCCCGTCGCGGTCGTCGCCGGGGCGGGCGTCGTCGTCCCGGTCGAGCGGGTCGGCGAGCCGGACGCCAGCGTCGTCGAGGGGCGTCCCCGCCGGTCGGTGCTGTCGGCCGACGCGCAGCCCGCCGCGCCCACGCCGGTGGCGAGCAGCGCGAGCGTCGCGAGCGCGGCGAGGGAGCGCCTCACGCGGGTCGGGCCCATGGCTCCTCCTGGGGGTCGGCGGGTCAGGACCTTCCTCGGCATCGTCGGCGCGAACTTGACCTCGCGCGCACCCGGTGCGTCCGCGCGGTCCACCCCCGGTCACCGCAGGTGTGCGGGGTGCGCGAGGCTGGAGGAGTGCACGTCGCCGCCCGCCCGCCGGTCCACCCCGCGCTGCTCGTCCTGTCCGGGGCGGTGTCCGTGCAGGTCGGCGCCGCGCTCGCGCACCGGCTCTTCGAGCCGCTCGGCGCGGCCGGCACGGTGCTCGTCCGGCTCGTCGCCTCGGCGCTCATCCTCGTCGTCGTCGTCCGGCCGCGCCTGCGCGGGCTGAGCCCCGCCCAGTGGTGGCCCGTCGTCGCCTTCGGGGTGGCGCTCGCGGCGATGAACTGGTCGTACTACGCCTCGATCGAGCGCATCCCCATGGGCATCGCGGTGACCGTGGAGTTCCTCGGCCCGCTCGCCGTGGCGCTCGCCGGCTCCCGCCGGCCGCTCGACGTCGTCTGGGCCCTGCTCGCCGGCGCCGGAGTCGTCCTCCTGACGACCGGCGGCCACGGGACGACGGGGGAGCCGCTGGACCGGCTCGGCCTCGCGCTCGCCGCGGTGGCCGGCGTCTTCTGGGCGCTCTACATCCTCCTGAGCAAGCGGGTCGGGCAGGTGCTGCCGGGCGTGCAGGGGCTCGCGATCTCGTCGGTCCTCGCCGCGCTGCTCATCGTCCCCGTCGGCACCGCGCAGGGCGGCGCCTCGCTGCTCGACCCGCACCTGCTCGCCATCGGCGCCGCCGTCGGCCTCATGTCCTCGGCGCTGCCCTACGGCCTGGAGATGATGGCGCTGCGCTTCCTGCGCGCGGCGACCTTCGGCGTCCTCATGAGCCTGGAGCCGGCGATCGCCTCGCTCGTCGGGGTGCTGCTGCTCGCCGAGCACCTCGCGCCGCTGCAGTGGGTGGCCGTCGCCGTCGTCTGCGTCGCGAGCGCCGGCGCGACGCTGCGCACCACCGGACCGGCGCCGGTCGACTGATCAGCGCACGAGCGCGCCCTTCACCGGGTCGCCGGCGGGCAGCGGCTGCGCGAGCACGAGCGTCGGCGGCGCGGAGACGAGGCCGCCGATCGCGCCGTTGAGCTCGGCGATGGCCGGGCCGCGGGAGTGGGCGTCGAGGTCCTCCCGCGTGGTCCACTGCTCGACGACGTAGAACCGCTCGGCGTCCTCGTGGAAGGCGTAGAGCTCGCAGCCGTTCTCCGCGTGGACCTTCGGGATCACCGCGAGGAAGGCCTCGCGCACGGCGTCGCGGTGCTCGGGCTCCGGGTGGATCGTGGCGACGACGACGACGGGCATGGCGGGTCCTTCCCGGGTTGGCCGAACCGGGTCCCGTCCGGGCCCGGCGGTGGCACGCTATCGGCCATGACCCTCGTGAGCGACGCCGCCCGGCTGCGCCGGGCGTGGGAGGACGGCCGCGCCGCGCGCGGCGTGTGGAGCTCGCTCGCCGACCCCGTGGCGGGGGAGGTGGTGGGGGCCTCGCCCTTCGACTACGTCTGCGTCGACCTGCAGCACGGGCACGCCCACGAGGCCACGCTCGACACCCTGCTCCAGGCGATGCGGCTCGCGGGCCGGGCGCCGCTGGTCCGGGTCGCGTGGAACGAGACCGCCCGGATCATGCGGGCGCTCGACGCCGGGGCGTCCGGCGTCGTCGTCCCGTTCGTCTCGACGCCGCAGGACGCGGTGCGGGCCGCGGCCGCCTGCCGGTTCCCGCCGACGGGGGAGCGGTCGTGGGGGCCGGCGTGGTCGGACGCGCGGGCGGTCCGCAAGCCGGCGGAGCAGGACGACGACGTCGTCTGCGTCGTCATGGTCGAGACGCCGCAGGCGGTCGAGCAGGCCGCGGCCATCGCCGCGGTCGACGGGGTCGACGCGGTCTACGTCGGCCCGAACGACCTGGCCCTGACGTGCGGCCACGGGCGGGCCACCTACCGCGACAGCGCCGCCGTCGACGCCCTGCTGCGGCAGGTCGTCGAGGCGGGGCTGTCGGTGGGCACGCCCGTGGGCATCCACTGCTCGGACGTCGAGATGGCCGCCTACTGGACGGCGGCCGGGGCCTCGATGGTGACCGTCGCGCAGGACTCGACGGTCCTGCGCGACGGTCTCGCCGAGGCGTTCTCCGGCTAGCGGGCCGCCGCCGCGGTGAGCTCGGCGGTGGTCTCCTGCTCGGTCGGCGCGGGCCGCGACTCGACGTCGAGGCTGCTGCGCAGGCTCTTCGGCCTGAGCGCGAGCGCCGCGAGGACGCCGACGACGGCGACGGCCGCCGAGACGAGGAAGATGTGGCCGGTCGCGTCGCCGTAGGCGGCGCGGACGATCTCGACGACCTGCGGCGGCATCGACGCGAGGTCGAGCGAGCCGCCGCCGGAGGACGCCGACGCGGGGACGCCGGCGGCCGAGAGGCCCTCGGCGATCTGCGTCTCGACCCGGCGGGCGAGGACGGCCCCGAGCACCGAGACGCCGACCGCGCCGCCGAGCGAGCGGAAGAACGCGACGGACGACGACGCGGCGCCGATGTCCTTGAGCGGCACGGTGTTCTGCACGGCGAGCACGAGGTTCTGCATCGAGGCGCCGACGCCGAGGCCCACGAGGAACATGCCGACGGACAGGAAGACCAGGGACGTCGTGTGGTCGACCGTCGAGAGCATCGCGAACCCGCCGACGAGGACGACGGTGCCGGCGACGATGAACGGCTTGACCCTGCCGGTGCGGGTGATGACCTGTCCCGCGACGATCGAGGAGAGCAGGACGCCGCCCATGAGCGGGATGGTCAGCAGGCCGGCCTCGGTCGGGGTGTAGCCGCGGCCGATCTGGAAGTACTGGCCGAGGAACACCGAGCCGCCGAACATCGCCATGCCGACCGCGAGGCTGGCGAGGATCGCCAGCGCCGTCGTGCGCTCGCGGACGATGTCGAGCGGGACGACGGGCTCCTTGGCCCGGGACTCGACGAGGACGGCGAGCGCGAGCAGGGCGAGCGAGCCGCCGACCATCGCGGCGGTCTGCCACGAGAGCCAGCCGAAGGTGCTGTCGACGAAGGAGACCCAGACGAGCAGGAGCGAGACCCCCGCGGCGATGAGCGCGGCGCCGGCGTAGTCGATCGAGACGTCGTCGCGGCGCTGCAGCGGCAGGTGCAGCGTCTTCTGCAGCAGCACGAGGGCGACGAGGGCGAAGGGGATGCCGACGTAGAAGCACCAGCGCCACCCGAGCCACGAGGTGTCGACGATGAGGCCGCCGAGGAGCGGGCCGCCGACCGTCGCGAGGGCCATGACGCCGCCGAGGTAGCCGTTGTACCGGCCGCGCTCGCGCGGCGGGATCATCGCGGCGATCGCGATCTGGACGAGGGCCTGCAGGCCGCCGACGCCGAGGCCCTGGAAGGCGCGGGCGCCGATGAGCTGCCCGGCCGACTGCGAGGCGCCGGCGAGCACCGAGCCGACGAGGAAGACGACGATCGCGCACTGGATGAGCAGCTTCTTGGAGAACAGGTCCGCGAGCTTGCCCCAGATCGGGGTGGTCGCCGTCGCCGTGAGCAGGGTCGCCGTGACGACCCACGTGTACTGCGTCTGGCTGCCGTCGAGCGCGCCGATGATCTGCGGCAGCGCCGTCGAGACGACGGTCGCCGAGAGCATCGCGACGAAGAGGACGAGGAGCAGCCCGGACAGCGCCTCGAGCACCTCGCGGTGCGTCATGGCCGTCGGCGCGGGAGCCGGGCCGGGGGTGGCCGCGGCAGGGGCGGGCGTGGTGGCGAGGGGCCGGCCGGCCTTGTGGCGGCCGTGCTCGCGCACCCGCGGCCCGGACCGGACGTCGGCCTTGTGGGTGCTCATCGGGTGGTCTCCTGGAGGTAGTGGCTGAGGTCGTGGGCGAAGCGGGAGAGGTCGGCGCCGAAGCGCCGCGCCTCCTCGGGGCTCCAGCCGGCCAGGGCGTCGTCGATCTGGCGCGTGAAGAGCTCGTGGGCCTGGGTGAGCCGGTCCTGCCCGGCGTCGGTGAGGGCGAGGACGGCCGCCCGGCCGTCGCGCGGGTCCGGGTGCCGGGCGACGAGCCCGGCGGCCATGAGGCCGGAGACCTCACGGCTGACCGTGGAGGGGTCGAGGCCCATCGCGGCGGCGAGGTCCTTGAGGCGGCAGTCGCCGTCGCCGGCCTGCGCCCTGCGGGACATCGCGGCGATCGTCGCGAGCAGGTCGACCGTGCCCGCGGGGGACTCCGGGTGCATCGCCGACCAGCGCCGGCGTGCCCGCCGCAGCGCGCCGACCGCGGCGCGCACGGACGTGTGGAGCCCCTGCGTCTGCTCGACCGTCGTCATGGTGCCGTCCTCCATCTCCCGTGCCCTCCTCATGCACCTGCGTGCGTCACCCAAGGAACCAGATAGTTGCACAGTGTGCAACTTTGCGTGTTGTGCAACGATGGGGTGGTCGGTAGCCTTCCCGCATGACCTCGCCCGCCCTCGGGCTGCGCCAGCGCAAGAAGGAGGCGACCCGCCGGGCCCTCCACGAGGCGGCCGTGCGGCTGGCCGCCGAGCGCGGGCCCGAGCAGGTCACCGTCGAGGCCATCGCCGACGCGGTCGACGTCTCCCGCCGGACGTTCTCGAACTACTTCGCGAGCAAGGACGACGCGCTGCTCCACAGCGACACCGAGCGGCTCGAGCGCTTCGTCGGGCTCGTCGTGGCCCGCCCCGAGGGCGAGGGCGCGTGGACGGCGCTGCGCGAGGCGGCCTTCGAGCTGCTCGCCACCGAGACCGACACCGACCCCGCGTGGCTCGCCCAGATGCGGCTCGTCCGCAGCCACCCCTCGCTCGCGGCGGCCCGGGTGGCCCGGTGGGGCACGTCCGAGCGCGCCCTCGCCCAGGTCCTCGTCGAGCGGGTCGGCGGGGAGGACCCCGAGCTCGTCGCGCGCGCTCTCGCCGCGTCCTTCCTCGCCCTGTTCCGCACCGCCGGCCAGGTCTGGAACGACCGCCCGGGCACCGACCTCGCGGGCGTGCTCCGGCAGGTGCTCGACGCCGTCGCGGCCCCGGGTGACGCAGGGAACACGTGACAGCGGTCATGACGACCCGCGTGCCATACCACGATCCACGGGCGACCGGGACGGCGGACGTCACGCTCCCGCCGGCCCGCGCGTTCCGACGATGGCCGCATGACGACGACGCTGACGGAGTCCGACGTCCCCTCCCGTGACCGCGGAGCCGACCCGTGGCGCGGCTTCTCGGACGGGGCCTGGCGCGCCGGCATCGACGTGCGCGGCTTCGTGCAGGAGAACTACACGCCCTACCTCGGCGACGCCGGCTTCCTCGCCGGCCCGACGGCCCGGACGACGACGCTGTGGCAGCGCCTCGTCGCGATGTTCCCGGCGGAGCGCCGCTGCGGCGTCCACGACGTCGACGTCCACACGCCGTCGTCGATCACGAGCCACGAGCCCGGCTACATCGAGAAGGACCTCGAGCTCGTCGTCGGCCTGCAGACCGACGCCCCGCTCAAGCGCGCGATCATGCCGAACGGCGGGTGGCGGATGGTCGAGAACGGCCTGCGCGCCTACGGCTACCAGCCCGACCCGCGCGTCGCCGAGGTCTTCACGCGCTGGCGCAAGACGCACAACGACGGCGTCTTCGACGCCTACACCCCGCAGATCCTCGCCGCCCGGCGCAACGGCGTCGTCACCGGCCTGCCCGACGCCTACGGCCGCGG
>JBQGCR010000197.1:0-8530 GCA_052038585.1 Kineosporiaceae bacterium | reverse complement strand
CCGGCCGCCGACGAGGCTGCCGATGAACAGGGTGCCGATCGCCACCTCGAAGGGGAGCACCGCCTGGGGCTTGCTCCAGCCGAACGCCTCCTGCAGCGGGGTGTTGAAGACGCTCCACGCGTAGACCGCGCCGAGCGCGAGCTGCACGAGGACGCCGGCGGCGGCGATGACCCAGCGGTTCGGCAGCCGCGTGGTGGTGGGGTCGGTGGGAGGCATCGACGGCTCCTCGAGGAGACGGACATTTCGCCGTCAGTACCCGCCCTACCCCCCGATGAACGCGTCGGCGGGATCTGGTCAGGAGTCGGCGGGGGTGGCCTCGCGCTCGTCGCGCTCGTCGGCGCGGGCGCGCTGGGGCTCCACCGTGTACTTCGGGTCCTTCGCCGACTGGCGGCCCGCCTCGAGGAGGCCGAGGCGCTCGTAGAAGCCGCCGGCGAGCAGCGCGAGCCCGCTGGCCACGGCGACGGCGCGGCTGCGCCGGCCGAGGAGCATCGACGCGAGAACGCCTGCGGCGGTGAGGGTGCTGGCCTTGGTGAGGTGGTCGTGGGCCTTCCCGGACAGGTACGCCTCGCCGACGACGCCGAGCCGGCTCTCGAGCCGGCGGGACGCCGCGAGCTCGATGACCGCGCCCGCCATCGCCAGGCGCCGCGCCGGGGCCGCCTCGGAGACCGGGGAGACGATCATCCCCAGGCCACCGGCGCTCGCGGCCGCGGACGCGGTGAAGATGAAGGGCAGCTCCTCGTGCGCCGCGTGCCAGGCGGGGACGGCGGTCTGCGACAGCAGGACCGCCGTGTACGAGGCGACGGCGGGAGCGAGCCCGGCGGCGGCGATCCCGGCCGGACGGGCGGCCTTCGTCAGGAGCCGGCCGGCCCAGCTGCGCCGCACCGGACCCGGCAGCAGCTCGGCGACGGCGGCGGCGCCCATCGGGACGCCGTACGCCGCGAGCACCCACGTGCCGACGCTCATCGGGGAGGTCACCTTGGCCACGCGCAGCATGTGGTGGAACCGCTCGGGCCGGCCGAGGTCGTGGATGAGGTAGTACGTGCCCGCCCCGAGCGCGGCGAGGGCCCCGACCCGGCCGCCGCGGCGCAGCGCGACCCGGCCGGTGAGGTCCGCCCCGGCGGCGAGCAGCGAGGAGCCGGCGGCGAGCCCGCCGAGGAAGAAGTAGTAGGCGATGTCGTCCTCCCACACGGGAGGCTTGAGGACGGGCCGGCCGTAGTACGACGACGGCCGGTCGCCCTGACCGTTGCGCCGGGTGCCCTCGCCCCGCTCGCGGGTGGAGCTGTCGCTGCGCGAGCCGGAGCCGGTGCTCGGCGGCTCGCCGGGGGCGTCGGCGGACTGGCCGAGGGCCGGGTCGATCCGCGGGGTCACCGGCGCCGCCCCTCGACGAAGGCGCTCGCGGCGGCGGCGAGGAACGACAGCGCGGCGGCGCCGGCGAACTTCCACATCCGCGGCAGGTCGCGGGTCGGCACGATCGGGTCCGGCGGCAGGCCGTAGACCTCCGGCTCGTCGAGCAGGAGGAAGAACGCCCCCTGCCCGCCGACGCCGTCGTCCGGGCTCTCGCCGTAGAGCCGCGCCTCGGTGACGCCCTGCTCGTGGAGCTGGTCGAGCCGGATCGCCGCCCGCTCGCGCAGCTCGTCGAGGACGCCGAACTGGATGGAGTCGGTCGGGCACGCCTTGGCGCACGCCGGCTCCTGGCCGTCGGTGAGCCGGTCGTAGCACAGGGTGCACTTCCAGGCGCGACCGTCGTCCTTGCGCCGGTCGATGACGCCGTACGGGCACCCGGAGACGCAGTAGCCGCAGCCGTTGCAGATGTCCTGCTGGACGACCACGGTGCCGAACTCCGTGCGGAACAGCGCGCCGGTGGGGCACACGTCGAGGCAGCCGGCGTGCGTGCAGTGCTTGCACACGTCGCTGCTCATGAGCCAACGGAACTCCTGGCGGGTCTCCTCGCCGGTGCGTGCGCCGGGCAGCTCGAACGCCGGCATGCCGAGGTCGACGACGTCCCGGCCCCGGGTGTCGCCGTCCGGCTTCCCGTTGTCCCGCACCGGCTTCTCGCGCTCGATGAAGGCGACGTGCCGCCACGAGTCGGCCGACAGCGACCCGGTGTTGTCGTAGGACATGCCGAGCAGGTCGAACCCGTCGTCCGGGATCGCGTTCCACTCCTTGCACGCGACCTCGCACGCCTTGCAGCCGATGCACACGCTCGTGTCGGTGAAGAACCCGACGCGCGGCGGATGCTCGGCGTACCCCGCCTCGCCCGCGACGTCGTCGAGCGGTCCGGAGAGCCGGTTGGGCGGGGTCACGATGTCTCCTCGGGCTGGCCGGTCTCCTGGTCGACGTCCTGCGCGGGCGTCGTCTGGACGTGCGTCCCCGTCTCGACCGTGACCCCGGCGCGCCGCCGGTACCCCTCGACGAGCGCGACGAGCTCCGGACCGCGCGGGCGCCGCCCGGGCAGCAGGTCGCACGTCGTCACCTTCGACTCCTGGATGAGCACGTTGGGGTCGAGGGCGACGCCGAACAGGTCGTTCGCGGCGTCGCCGGTCACGCTGCCGACGGTGCCCCAGTGGTAGGGCATCCACACCTGGTGCACCGTGCGGCCGTCGACCCGCAGCGGCCGCAGGCGGCGCGTCACCATGACGCGCGCCTCGATCGCGCTGCGGCTCGTGACGACGGTCGCCCACCCGTGGTCCTCCAGGCCCTTCGTGCGGGCGAGCTCGGGGGAGACCTCGACGAACATCTCGGGCTGCAGCTCGGACAGGTACGGCAGCGTGCGGCTCATGCCGCCCGCGGTGTGGTGCTCGGTGAGGCGGCTCGTCGTGAGGACGACGGGGTAGACCTCGGCGTGCGCCGCGGTGTCCTCGACGGCGGACGGGTTGCTCGGGTTGTCACCCCGGCCGTACGTCTTGCGCGTCGGGTTACCCTGCTGGCGGTACAGCGGGTTGGCGACGGTCGACTCGTGCGGCTCGTAGTGCGTCGGCATCGGCCCGTCCTGCAGGCCGTTCGGCACGTAGAGCCAGCCCTTGCCGTCGGCCTGCATGACGAACGGGTCGTCCCCGCGCAGCGCGGCGGGCCCGACGGCGCCCTCCGGCGGGACGTACGACGGCGGCTTCTTCTTCTCGAAGTCCGGTACGTCGACGCCGGTCCACTCCTGCGCGTCCTCGTCCCACCACACGTACTTCTTGCGCTCGCTCCACGGGCGGCCCTGCGGGTCGGCCGAGGCGCGGTTGTAGAGGATCCGCCGGTTGTACGGCCACGCCCAGCCCCACTCGAGCGCGGCCTCGGTGGCCTGCTCACGGCCGGGCGTGCGGCGGGCGGCCTGGTTGACCCCGCCGGCGTAGACGCCGGAGTAGATCCAGCACCCGCACGCGGTCGACCCGTCGTCCTCGAGGTCCATGTACCCGTCGACGACCTCGCCGGTCGCCGTGTCGTAGCCGTTGATCGCGCGCAGCACGGACTCGGCGTCCGGCTCACCCGTGCGGGGGTCGCCGTGGACCTCGTAGTCCCAGTTGAGCTTGAGCAGCGGCTCGTCGCGCGGGTCGGTGGAGCCGGCCAGGCGCTCGCGCAGCCGGCGGCCGAGGTGGTAGAAGAACCACAGCTCCGAGCGCTGGTCGCCCTTCGGCTCGACGGCCTTCTCGCGCCACTGGAGCATCCGCTGGGTCTGGGTGAACGTCCCCTCCTTCTCCACGTGGGAGGCGGCGGGGAAGAAGAAGACCTCGGTGCGGCACTGCGTCGGGACGATCTCGCCGGTCTCGACCTCGGGGGAGTCCTTCCAGAACGTCGCGCTCTCGATCATCGCGAGGTCCCGGACGACGACCCAGTCGAGGTTGGCCATGCCGAGTCGCTGGAGCTTGCCGTGGGCCGAGCCGACCGCCGGGTTCTGCCCGAGGAGGAAGTAGCCGCTGACCTTCCCGTCGACCATGTCCATGACCGTGCGGTAGGTGCCGTGGTCGCCGGTCAGGCGCGGCAGCCAGCCGAACCCGAAGTCGTTCTCCGCCGTCGCGTGCTCGCCCCAGTACTCCTTGAGCAGGCTCACCATGTACGCGGGAGCGTTGCGCCAGAAGCCCTTCTGCTTGTCCCCGGTGATCGAGTCGAGGTACGTCGACAGGTCCTGGTGGGACTTCGCGCTCGGCATCGGCAGGTAGCCGGGCAGGAGGTTGAACAGCGTCGGGATGTCCGTCGAGCCCTGGATGCTCGCGTGGCCGCGCATCGCCATGATGCCGCCGCCGGGCCGGCCGACGTTGCCGAGGAGGAGCTGGATGATCGCGGCCGTGCGGATGTACTGCACGCCCACGCTGTGCTGGGTCCAACCGACGGCGTAGACGACGGACGTCGTCCGCTCGCGCCCGCTGTTCTCCGTCCACGTCCGGGCGACGTCGAGGAACTCGGCCTCGGTGACGCCGCACGTGCGGGCGACCATCTCCGGTGTGTACCGGGAGAAGTGCCGCTTGAGCACCTGGTAGACGCAGCGCGGGTGCTGGAGCGTCTCGTCGCGCGGCGGCTCGGGACCCTCTATGGCCGGCCCGCCCGACTCGTGCTGGAGGCCGGAGGCCATGTCGCGGGCCTCCTCGCCGGTCTGGCGGACCTCGTTCGAGGCGCCCTCCTGCCGCTCGTAAGCCCAGGACCTCGGGTGGTAGGTGTTCGTCTCCTCGTCGTAGCCGGAGAAGAGGCCCTCGAGGTCCTCGGTGTCCTGGAACTCGTCGGACACGATGGTCGCGGCGTTGGTGTACGCGAGGACGTACTCCCGGAAGTCCTTCTCGTTGCTCAGGATGTAGTTGACGATCCCGCCGAGGAACGCGATGTCCGTGCCGGCCCGCAGCGACAGGAAGTGGTCGGCGTGCGCCGAGGTGCGGGTGTACCGGGGGTCGACGTGGATGACCTTGGCGCCGCGGAGCTTGGCCTCCATGACCCACTGGAACCCGACCGGGTGGGCCTCGGCCATGTTCGAGCCCTGGATGACGATGCAGTCCGCGTTCGCCAGGTCCTGCTGCGTGTTGGTGGCGCCGCCGCGCCCGAACGAGGTCCCCAGACCGGGAACCGTGGCGGAGTGTCAAATACGGGCCTGGTTCTCCACCTGGATCGCCCCGGCGGCGGTGAAGAGCTTCTTGATGAGGTAGTTCTCCTCGTTGTCCAGCGTCGCCCCGCCCAGGCTCGCGACGCCGAGGGTCCGCCGCACCGCGTGGCCCTCGCCCTCGCCGTCGGTCCACTCGTCCTGCCAGCCCTTGCGGCGGGCGTCGAGGAAGCGGTCGGCGACCATGTCCATCGCCGTCTCGAGGTCGAGCTCGGACCACTGCGTCGCGTAGGGCGCGCGGTACATGACCTTCTGGACCCGGTGGTCACCGGTGACGAGCTGCTTGGACGCGCTCCCCTTGGGGCACAGGCGTCCCCGGCTCACGGGGGAGTCCGGGTCGCCCTCGATCTGGATGACCTTCTCGTCCTTGACGTGGACGAGCTGGCCGCAGCCGACGGCACAGTACGGGCAGACCGAGCGGGCGACACGGTCGGCGGCCTTCGTCCGCGGCGCGAGGGCGGCCGAGCGGACCGACCTGGCGGCCTCGCCCCGGCCGAGGGGGTCGCCGCCGGTGAGCTGCCGGTAGACCGGCCACTCCCCGAGCCACCCGACGACCTTGGCGCCCAACCGGGCCGGCCGTGCCGTGTCACTCATGCGGGCACCATACCCACGCACCCCCGGACCGACACCCGGACGGCCCGGGCAAAGCGTGCCAGCATGGGCGGGTGCCAGAACCGACGTCCGGGCGGCGGCCCCCGCGCCGCCCCGCCTTCTTCGGACCCGCCGCCCTCGACACCTTCGAGGGCGGCTCCGACCCGGCCCTGCGGGTCGAGGCCGCCCACCGCACCGCCGCCGCCCTCGTCGCCCACGGCCGGGCCGTCGGCGCGGACGCCCCGGGCGACGCCGAGACGGCGCGCCTGGTCGCCCTGGCCGACACGGTCGGCATCGAGGAGGTCGCCGAGCTGTGGTCCGCCCAGCCCGCCGACACCCTGCCGGGGGTCCTGTGGCGCCTCTACGCGCTGCGCGACGGCATCCGCCGCGACGCCGCGGGGATGGCCCGCGGCTTCGACACCGGCCGCCGGCTCGCCCCGGTCGACGAGGTCGTCGCCGGGGTGGAGGACCCGCCGGGACCGCGCGAGGTCGAGGCGCTCGCCGACGCCGTGCTCACCGGCGTCTTCTCCGGCGACCTCGCCGTCGCCCTCGAGCGCGCCGCCGCCTTTTGCCGGGTCGTCGCGACCGGCTGGGCGGCCGGCGCCGCCGACGCCGCGCCCACCGCCGGGGAGCAGGAGCGCGCCGCACGGCACACCCGCCGCGCCGCCGACCTCGCGCGCACCGGCGAGCAGCTGGCCGGCGCCGCGGGCTCGTGGCGGCTCGGCACGCTGCACTGAGACACGCTGCACCGAGACACACGCTGCACCGAGACGCCCGGCCGCGGAAAATCATGGCCCGGGCGGAACAGAACCGCCGCCCCCGCTCGTTGGGGACGACTGGTGACCGGCTCCGGCTGCTCACCGGGCGTCGGGCCGCGGTAGCCCCGGGTCCCATCTGAAGCCGCCTCGAGCGGCCGTTGCACCGTGAGGTGCTCCCGGCCCGACGTCCTATAACTTCCGGCACACCGCATGCCGATGACCGGTCTGTGCTCCTGCGCCCGAGACCTCCCGGGGTGAGACTGCTCGGGATGACCGTCCCGACGCAGCCCCTGCCCGCGTGGACGCGTGGTCCGGCCGCGCGCCGTGCCGCGCGCTGGGCCTCCGCGCTCCTGCTCGCCGTCCTCGGCGGCGGCCTCGGCGCCCTCCTCGCCCCGACGACGACGACGTCGGTCGGCCCGCTCGCGACGTCCGTCCGGGTCGTCCCGAGCCTCGACCCGGGCGTCCGGCTCCTCCTGCCGCCCGCCGGGGAGGTGCACCTGCCGACCCACCGGGGGCCCGTCGCCGTCGAGGCGCGGATCCTGTCGGTCGACCTCGACGGCGCCCGCGCCCTCGTCAACGACCCGCGCCAGCTCGCGGGCCTGGAGGACAGCGCCCCCGAGGCGCTGCGCGGGGCGATCGTCCGGGCCGCGGTGACGACGGCGCTGTGCGCGCTCGCGGGCGCCGTCGTCCTGTCCCTGCTCGTCCACCGCCGGGTGTGGCGGCGCACCGGCGAGGTCGCGGGCGTCGTCGTCGCCGCCCTCGTCGTCGCCGGCGGCACCACCGCGGCGACGCTCACCCCGGACGGCCTGGCCACCCCGCGCTTCACCGGCCTGCTCGCCCAGGCCCCGTACGTCACGAACACGACGAACGGCCTGCTCGACCGGCTCGAGTCCTACCGCAGCGGCCTGGCCGACATCGTCCAGGGCGTCGCGACCCTCTACGCGACCGCGGGCGAGCTGCCCGTGCTGCCCGGCGGCCGGGACGGCGACCTCGTCCGGGTGCTCCACGTGAGCGACATCCACCTCAACCCCCTCGCCTACGACCTCGTGGACCGGCTCGTCGCGCAGTTCTCCGCGGACGTCGTCGTCGACACCGGCGACCTCACGACGTGGGGCACGGACGTCGAGTCGAGCACGCTCAGCCGGATCGGCGGCGTCGGCGTCCCCTACGTCATGGTCCGCGGCAACCACGACAGCCTCGCCACCCAGGAGGCGGTCGCCCGGAACCCCAACGCCGTCGTCCTCGACGGGCAGGTCGCGGAGGTCGCCGGGCTGACCTTCGCCGGGGTCGGCGACCCCGTCTTCACCCCTGACGGCGGGGCGGCCGGGGCCCCGGCCGAGCCGGTGCCGAGCGGGCCGGCGACGCCGACCGGGACGCCGGGCGACCCGACGCCGACCGCCCCGGCGACGACCGGCGGGGCGCTCTCGGACGCCGAGCGGCTGCTCGCGGCGGGCACCCGGCTGTCCCGCGTCATCGCCGGCCACGACGAGGCGAACCCCGACGCGCCGGTCGACGTCGCCCTCGTCCACGACCCGTCGATGGCCGAGCCCCTCTTCGGCCAGGTGCCGCTCGTCCTCGCCGGGCACCTGCACTCGCGCGACGTCCGGGAGCGCGACGGGACGCGGCTGCTCATCGAGGGCTCGACCGGCGGTGCGGGGCTGACCTCCCGCGGGCTCCAGCGGCTCGGCGAGGGGGACCCGCTGCCGCTGCGCGCCTCGGTGCTCTACTTCGCCCGGACCGGTGAGCGGGCCGGCCGGCTCGTCGCCTACGACGAGGTGACGGTCGGCGGGTTCGGGCTGGCCTCGGTGTCCCTCGAACGGCACGTCGTGCGCGACGACGCCGCGCCCGCCGACGTGCCCGAGCCCACAGGGACGCCCACGCCGACCGGGTGACACGGACGGCGGAGCGTTCATCTGGGTCGCGTAGCATCCGGCTGGCCGTCGGGTGGCGTTCCCGGCCCGGCGCCCGCCCGTCCCGAAGAGTCGTCTGGAGAGAGTCCCGTGCCGCTGCGGCTGCGTCCCCGTGAGGCGCGGTTCACCGACCGCTTCTGCGACCTGGGCGCCCACCTCGTCACCGGCTCGCACCTGCTCGCCGAGGTGCTCGGCGCGGACCT
>JBQGCR010000196.1:0-2583 GCA_052038585.1 Kineosporiaceae bacterium | reverse complement strand
CCCGCGTCGTCACGTGGCCTCCCGCGCGCACGCGCACCCGACGTCCATGGGTCCAGTCCACCCGATCACCGGCCGGCCGCAACCCCTGGCCCCCGGCGCCGCGGGGGTGCGGTGACCGTGGCGCCCCTCGTGCTCCCCGCGTTGCTGGCCACGGTGGTTGCCTGCTGCCTCGCCGCGCCCGTGCTCGCGCGCCGGCTCGGGCGCGACGCGGGGTACCCGCTCGCCGCGGTCTTCGCCCTCGCGACCGTCGTCCTGGCCGTCACCGGGCGGCGGGTGCCCGAGCAGGGGCCGCTGACCGTGGGCGTCGACTGGCTGCCCTCGCTGGGGGTGCGGGCCGTGCTGCGGCTCGACGGCCTGTCGCTGCTCTTCGCCCTCCTCGTCCTCGGCGTCGGCGCGCTCGTCCTCGCCTACAGCGCCCGCTACCTCACCCCCGACGCGCGGCCCGCCCGCCTCTACACCCTCCTGACGTTCTTCGCGGCCTCGATGCTCGGGCTCGTCCTCGCCGGCGACGTCGTCCTCATGTTCGTCTTCTGGGAGCTGACGACGGTCACGTCGTTCCTGCTCATCGGCGGCGACGGCGGCAAGGGCTCGCGGCCGGCGCTGCGGGCCTTCCTCGTGACAGGCGCGGGCGGTCTGGCGCTGCTCGCCGGCGTCGTCCTGGTCACCGTTGCGACCGGCACGACGGACCTCGGGGCGATCCTCGTCGACCCGGCCGCCCTCCAGGGGACGGCGATCGGCGGGGCGGCGCTGTGGTGCGTCCTCCTCGCCGCGGTCACGAAGTCCGCGCAGGTGCCGTTCCACTTCTGGCTGCCCGACGCGATGGTCGCGATCACCCCCGTCTCGGCGTACCTCCACGCGGCGACGATGGTCAAGGCCGGCATCTACCTGCTCGCCCGCTTCTCCCCCGTGTGGTCCCAGACGACGACGTGGACGGTCGTCCTCGTCGGCCTCGGCGTCGTCTCCGCGCTCTACGGCGCGGTGCTCGCCCTGCGCCAGCACGACCTCAAGGCCCTGCTGGCGTACTCGACCGTGAGCCAGCTCGGCTGGCTCGTCGCCCTGCTCGGCATCGGCAGCCCGCTCGCCCTCGCGGCGGCGCTGCTCCACACGTTCTCCCACGCGCTGTTCAAGGCGTCGCTGTTCATGCTCGTCGGCATCGTCGACCGGGAGGCGGGTAGCCGGGACGTCCGCGACCTGTCCGGGCTGTGGCGGATGATGCCCGTCACCGCGACGACGACGGGCCTGGCGGGCCTGTCGATGGCCGGCATCCCGCCGACGATGGGCTTCCTGTCCAAGGAGGAGTCCTTCATCGCCTTCCTCGACGCCGGGGACTCGGCGGGGGTCGTCGCCGGGGTCCTCGCGACCGTCGCCGCCGCCTTCACCGCGGCCTACGGCCTGCGGATCGTCGTCGACGCCTTCGCCGGCGAGCCGGTCCAGAAGCTCTACGAACCCGCCCGGCTCTTCGTCGCCCCCGCCGCCCTCGCCGCCGGGGCCGGGCTCGTCCTCGGTCTCGCCGCCCCGGCGCTCAGCCCGTTCTTCACCCAGGTCGTCGAGGACGCCCAGCTCGCCCCCAAGGAGCTCGAGCTGTCCCTGTGGCACGGCTTCACCCCGGCGCTCGGGCTCTCGGCGCTCGCGATCGCCGGCGGCGTGCTCCTCTTCCGCGCCCGGCGCCGCGTCGACGACGCGCTGCACCGGGTCCCGGTGGACGTCCACGGCGCCGACGTCTTCGACCGCGTGCACGGCGGCCTGCTCGGCCTCGGGGCGCGCGTGGCGGCCCTGCCCGCCCGCTGGCAGGTGCGCGACCACCTCACCGTCCTGCTCGCCGTGCCGGTGGCGCTCGCCGCGGTCGGGCTCGTCGGGGCGCTCGCCCGCGGCACGGGCGTCCCACCCGCCCGGCCCGACCTCGGGCGCCCGGTCGACGTCCTCGTCGTCGTCCTCGCCGGTCTCGCGCTCGCGGCGCTGGCCCGGGCCCGGTCCCGGCTGGCCGCCGTCGCCCTCGTCGGTGCGACGGGGTTCGTCCTGTCGGCCTGGTACCTCGTGCTCGGCGCGGGCGACGTCGCGCTGACCCAGCTCCTCGTCGAGACCCTCACCGTCGCCGTCGTCGTCCTCGTCCTGCGCCGGCTGCCCGACCGCCGGCCGGGCCGCGCTCGCCGCCGGTCCTCCGGGGCCGGGCCGGCGACCGGGCTGCGGGCCGGGCTCGCGCTCGGGGCCGGGCTCGTCGCCGGGACCGGCACGTGGCTGCTCACCGGCCGCGGCGTGCGCTCGCCGGTCGGCGAGGAGCTCCTGCGCACCGCCGAGCCGCTGACCGGCGGCTCTAACGTCGTCAACACCGTGCTCGTCGACTTCCGCGGCCTGGACACCTTCGGCGAGGCGGTCGTCGTCGGCGTCGTCGCGCTCGGCGTCGCGGTCGCGGCCCGGACGCCGGCCGCGCCCGGCGAGCAGGCTTCCGGCGGTGAGGCGGCGCTCGGGGCCGACCGGGGGCTGCTCGTCCGGGTGCTCGCCCGGGTGCTCGTGCCGGTGCTCCTCGTCGCCGCGGTGCTGCTGCTGTGGCGGGGGCACGACGAGCCGGGCGGCGGCTTCATCTCC
>JBQGCR010000195.1:0-2336 GCA_052038585.1 Kineosporiaceae bacterium | reverse complement strand
GGGCCGGTGGTGGGGGGAACGGCTCGTCGCCGTCGTCCGCCGGCCTCGTCGTCGCGTCCGGCGCTGCGGCCGGCGCGGCCGTCGCCCGCCCGGCGCCGAACCAGGGCGCGGGCGGCGGGGGCGGCGCGTCGTCGCGCCGGTCGTCGGCCATGCTCACGCCTCGGGCGGCAGCCGCAGGACGTACCCGACGCCGCGCTTGGTGTGGATGAGCGGCGGCGTGTACTCGTCGACCTTGCGGCGCAGGTAGGAGATGTAGGACTCGACGATGCCGCTCTCGCCCTGGAAGTCGTACGCCCACACGTGGTCGAGGATCTGCGTCTTCGACAGCACGCGGTTGGGGTTGAGCATGAGGTAGCGCAGAAGCTTGAACTCGGTGGGGGAGAGCTCGACGAGGTGGCCCTGGCGGCGCACCTCGTGGGAGTCCTCGTCCATCTCCAGGTCGTGGAAGACGATCCGGCCGGAGTCCGGCTCGCCGCCGACCCCGGTGCGCCGCAGCACCGCCCGGATCCGCGCGACGACCTCCTCGAGGGAGAACGGCTTCGTCACGTAGTCGTCGCCGCCGACGGTCAGGCCCTGCACCTTGTCGGCGGTCTCGTCGCGCGCGGTGAGGAAGAGGACCGGCATGTCCCGGCCCCGCTCGCGCAGGCGGCGGGTCACGGCGAAGCCGTCGAGGTCGGGGAGCATGACGTCGAGGACGACGAGGTCCGGCCGGTGCCGGTCCGCCTGGGCGAGCGCCTCCTGGCCGTCGGCCGCCGCGAACACCTCGAACCCGGCGAACCTCAGGCTCGCGGTGAGCAGCTCACGGATGCTCGGCTCGTCGTCGACGACGAGCAGTCGCGCCTCGGGGGTCTTGTCCGCCACAGGGGCAGTCTGCACCTCCTGCCTGGAGGTTTCCTGGGAGGTGCCTGTGCTCGTCAGCCCCCGATCTCGGGGAGCCCGATCGGGTTCACCGCGGGCAGCGTCCCCCGGCAGGCGGCGGCCGTCGGCAGGAGGCCGGTGCGCAGCGTCCCGGCTTCGGCGACGGTGCCGCCGGCCCGGCGCCACGCGTCGGCCGCGAGGGTGTCGGTGACGTGCTCGACGTCGGCGAGGAGGGCGACGGCGGCCGGCGTCACGCGGGCGTCGCCGTCGAGCAGGCCTCGGCCGTGCAGGCCGTCGACCGCGGCGGACCACGCGTCGTCCGTCCAGCCGCGGGCGCGCTGCAGGCCCTGGCGGTCGAGGTCGGCGCCGGCGCGCAGCACGAGGGACTCCAGGCCGGAGAGCCCGGCAGTCACGAGCGCCGCGACGTGGCCGTCCCCGCGGTGCTCGCGCAGCGTCGTGCACGCCTGCCACAGCCGGCGCAGCGGCTCGTCGGGCCGGGGCAGCGCCTGGTTGGCCGCGCCGAGCACCCTCCCGTCGCACGGCAGGGTCGCGGCGAGGGCCCAGAGCCGGTCGACGACCGCCGGCGGGACCGAGGTCGCCCCGAGCTCGGCCAGCGTCGCGGCCGCCCCGTCCGCCCGCGCGGCGAGGGCGGTCTCCGGCGTGACGAGGTCCCAGACCGCGGGCAGCGCCCGCGTCGTCATCGAGGGCGAGAAGCCGAAGAACGCCGCGCGGACCGGCGCCTCGCCGACCGGGCCGAGCGGCGCGGCGCGCTGGGCGAAGTAGCCGCGCCAGAACCCGCGCAGCCCGGCGGCCTCCAGCGCGGCGAGGGCGGTCGGGTGGAAGTAGACGACCGCGTGGACGGACTCGCAGACGGTCCACAGCCGCCGCGCCGCGAGCCGCTCCTCGAGCCGCTGGTCGTCGTCGCTCATGCGCCCTCCGCCAGGTCGGCGGCCGTCGCGTCGAGCCGGGCGGCGAGCTCGGCGAAGGGGACCGGGGTGCGGGTGGCGGCGGCGACGTCCTGACCGGCCCGCGTCCACAGCGGCGGGTCGAGGGACAGGGCGTGGTCGAGGCCGACCGCGGCGACCTCGGCCTCCCAGCCCGGCCAGCGCAGGCCGTCGTAGAGGTCGGCCAGGCCCCCGTCGAGGGCCGCCTCGACGAGCACGGCGTGCCCGACGTCGAGCTCGAGCCGGTCGAGGGTGTCCGGGGCGAGGTAGGCGACCTGGTCGCCGTCGCCGACGACGAAGCGGCCGCCGAGGACGTCGGTGGCGACGAGCCCGTCCGGGCCGCCGAGCGCGGGCAGCCCCTCGCCGCCGGCGCCGAGCAGGCGCAGCCAGCCGTGCTCGAGGGCGAGCGCGCCGCAGTGCGCCGCGAGCGCCCCGGCCGGCGTCGCCTCCCCGCCGAGCCGGTCGCTCGCGGCGGCCGCGACGTCGTCGTCGACGTCCACGACCCGCACGGGCACCCGGGCGGCGAACAGGGCC
>JBQGCR010000194.1:0-4947 GCA_052038585.1 Kineosporiaceae bacterium | reverse complement strand
GAGGACGACGGTGCTCCCGACGAGCGCGAGCGCCTGGACGCGGCCGTTGCGGACGAAGGGCGTCGTCAGGCTCGGGGTCGCGCTGACGACCTGGTCCGGCTGGAGGGGGGCGGCGGACGCCTGGCCGGCGCCGACACCTCCGGCCACGAGCGACAGGACGAGGGCAGCGCAGAGCGACAGCACGCGGGGACGCACGAGGACCTCCAGGTGGACGTCACCCCGGGCCGGGGGCGACATCGCGACCGTACGTGAGGACGGCACGCCCGCGTGGCAGGTTCGGCGGAAGTCACACCCGACGGGTCAGAGGGACGGACCCGGTTCGAGCAGGCCCGCCGCGAGGTCGCCGTGCTCGGCGACGCGGGCGAGGACGTCGTCCGTCCCCAGCTGCTCCAGGCCGCCGGCCTCGAGCTCGTCCCAGGAGCGCGGGGCGGCGACGTGCGGCTCCGCGCGGCCGCGCAGCGAGTACGGGCAGATCGTCGTCTTCGCCGGGTGGTTCTGGCTCCAGTCGAGCAGGACCTTGCCGGGCCGGATCGCCTTCGTCATCCGCCAGACGACGAGCTTCGGCATGCGCCGGGTCATCTCCTCGGCGAGCTCCTTGGCGAAGGCATGGACCGTCATGGCGTCCTGCTCGCCGGCGAGGGGCACGTAGAGCTGCATCCCCTTGCTGCCGCTCGTCACCGGGTAGGCGTCCAGGCCCTGGCCGGCGAGGTGCTCGCGGACGGCGAGCGCGACCTCGGTGCACTCCTCGAGACCGGCGGGCGCGCCGGGGTCGAGGTCGACGACCATCCGGTCCGGGTTGCGGGCGACGGCGTCGTCCCCGTCGCCCTCGACCCGCCACTGCGGCACGTGGAGCTCGAGCGACGCGAGGTTGGCCAGCCACATGAGCGTGGCCAGCTCTTCGACGACGGGGAAGAGGATCGTCTCCCGGCCGCGGGTCGAGCCCGGCGTCGGCAGCCTGACCCGGCGCACCCAGGCGGGCGTGCCCTGGGGGACGTTCTTCTCGAAGAACTCCTCCCCCGTGACGCCGTCGGGCCAGCGCTTGCGGGTCAGCGCCCGGTCCTCCAGGTGCGGCAGGAGCACCGGCGCGACCGCCGCGTAGTAGGCGAGGACCTCACCCTTCGTCGTGTTCGTCGCCGGGTAGAGCACCTTGTCCAGGTTGCTCAGGGACAGCCGACGGCCGCCGACCTCGACGGCCTGTCGCTGGGTCGGGGGCATCAGGAGCCGCTCCTCAGGTCCTCGGCGGACAGGTCCTCGCGGACGCCGAGGACGACCGGCTGGCGCAGCCGGCCCTCCTCGGACCGGCCGAGGAAGCGGACGTCGACGACGACGGCCGGCTCCACCCACGTCACGCCCGCGGCGTCGACCCGCGGGACCGGCCGGGCGAAGGGCGACGACGCCGTCGTCAGCGGCGTCACGAGCTCACGCACCCTCGCCTCCATCGCCCCGGTGAGGCCGGACCCGGCGCGCCCGGCGAAGAGCAGGCCACCGTCGTCGTCGTACGTGCCCAGGAGCAGGGCGCCGATCCGGGCGCGGCCCCCCGGCCGGGCCTGGCCGCTCTCCGGTCGCCAGCCGCCGACGACGGCGGACAGCACCCGGCGGTGCGGGAGCTTGACCCAGTCTCCGCTGCGCAGCCCGGGGGCGTACCGCGACGTGCGGCGCTTGGCGACGACGCCCTCGAGGCCCTGCTCCCGGGTCGCGGCGACGAGCGTCGCGCCGTCGTCGAAGACGGGCGAGAGGTGCACGAGGTCCGGCCAGGCATGGCCGTTCTCCCCGGCGAACGTCCGCTCGAGCGCGGCGCGCCGCTCGGCCCAGGGGCGGCGGGTGAGGTCGACGCCGTAGAGCCGCAGCACGTCGAAGGCGATGAGCGTCGCGGGTGTCGTCCGGGCCAGGGCCGCGGCCCGCCGCGGGTCGGTGACGTGGAAGCGCTCGGCGAGCGCGGCGAAGCTCGGGACGCCGTCGCGCAGGCAGACGATCTCGCCGTCGAGCAGGGCGTCCGGGTGGGCCTGCGCCATCGGGGCGAGCTCGGGGAAGGCGACGCCGACGTCCCGCTCGGTCCGGCTGCGCAGGCGAAGGCGGCCCTCGTGGACGTCGGCGAGCGCCCACATCCCGTCCCACTTCACCTCGTAGGCCCACACCGTGCCGTCGGCCGGCAGGCCGGTCCGGGCGTCGGCGGGGGTCGCGAGCATCGGGCGCACGAGGTCATCGTGCCCCGGTTCGGCCCGTAGCATCGCCCCGGTGAGACCCGAGGACCTGCGCCGGACGGTGGCCGGCGGCCCCGCGCGGCTGCAGCACCTGCTCCGCGACCGCTACCCGACCGTCGCCGTCACCGGCATGACGGGCGTCGGCAAGACCGCGCTCGCCGACCGGCTGGCCCGCGAGGGCGACCGGCGGCGGGCGGCCGTCGAGGCCGCGCTCGGCGACGTCGGGTCGTCCGTGCTCGAGCGGCGCACCCGGCGGATGGGCCGGCTGCGCGGGCTGCGGTTCCGGGTGGTGCCCGGCGAGAACGCCGCGACCCGGCTCGGCGCGCTCGACGAGGTGTTCGGCGAGGGCGCGGTGTCCGGCGTCCTCCACGTCGTCGCGAACGGGTGGGCGACCCCGCGGCGGGCGGCCGGGGTGAGCGGTCCGGCGACGCCGGTCGACCGCGAGCGCCAGGTCACCCGCGAGCTCGAGGACTGGATCGTCACGAGCCACCGGATCGCCTCGATGGCCGTCCGCCGCGACCGCCCGACATGGCTCGTCGTCGCGGTGACCAAGGCGGACCTGTTCGCCGACGACGTCGAGTCCGTCGTCCGCTCCTACTCCCCCGGCTCCGGGACGCCGTTCGGCGACAAGCTCGACGAGCTCCGCGCCCTCGCGGGCGGCGCGAAGCTCTCGGTCGACGTGCTGCCGGTGTGCGCCCCGAGCGGGACGGCGACCGTCCCCGCGAAGCAGCGCGAGGCCTGGCTCGCGGCGCTGGAGCTGCGGATGGCGCAGCTGTCGGGGCTGGCCTGAGGGCGGTCTGCACTAGCGGCCACCCGTGACGTCGCGCCATGCTGCCGAGGTAAGGCTGTGCTCAGGGCTTGGCGCCTCTTCCCCGGTGCCGCGCGCGGCCTGCGGAGGGAGGGCCCTGCCATGCGGGCCATCTGGAAGGGCGCCGTCTCGTTCGGCCTCGTCAACGTGCCGGTGCGGCTCTACGCCGCGACCCAGGAGCACGACGTCAAGTTCCACCAGGTGCACCGCGAGGACGGCGGCCGGATCAAGTACAAGCGCGTCTGCTCGATCGACGGCGAGGAGGTCTCGTACGACGAGATCGCCAAGGGCTTCGAGAGCGAGGACGGCCGGCTCGTCGTCCTCGAGGACGAGGACTTCGACCAGCTGCCGGTGACGACGAGCCGGGAGATCGACGTCGTCGAGTTCGTGCCGTCCGACCAGGTCGACCCGGTGCTCTTCGGCAAGTCGTACTACCTCGAGCCGGACGCCCGCGCGGTCAAGCCGTACCGGCTCCTGCGCGAGGCGCTCACGGAGACCGAGCGGGTCGGCGTCGTCAAGGTCGCTCTGCGGCAACGGGAGACGCTCGCGGTCCTGCGCGTGCGGGACGACGTCATCATGCTCCAGACGCTGCTCTGGCCGGACGAGGTGCGGGCGCCCGACTTCGGCGTGCTCGACGAGGACGTCGACCTGCGCCCGCAGGAGCTCGCCATGGCCGCCTCGCTCGTCGAGAGCCTCGCCTCCGACTTCGAGCCCGACCAGTTCGAGGACGCCTACGCCGTCGCGATGAAGGACCTCGTCGAGCGCAAGCTCGAGGGGGCGCCGCTCGCGCCGAGCGCCGAGGCGGAGGACTCGGGCGGCGGCGGCGAGGTCGTCGACCTGCTCACCGCGCTCCAGCGCTCCGTCGAGCGCGCCCGGGCGGGCCGCGGCGAGTCGGGCCCGGCCCCGTCGCTGACGATCGCGGACGACGGCGCGGGCGCCGCGCCGGCGAAGAAGTCGGCCGCGAAGAAGACGACGGCCGCGGAGAAAGCCGCCCCCGCCGCGAAGAAGACCGCCGCCAAGAAGACGACGGCGAAGAAGGCGGCGACCAAGAAGTCCGCCTGACCCGCCGCCGCGCCCTGTGGCGTAGATCAGGGGCACCAGGGCGCCGCTGATCTCCGCCGGAGGCGCGACGCCGCGGCCCGAGGGGACGGCAAGAGGCCTCCGGGCGCCGCTCCCACGCCGAAGCAGCTGCCCGGAGGCCTCGTGCACGACAGGGCCGGCCCGCCACCGGTTGTCCTGTCAGGTCGGCGCGGTCGCTGCGGCCGGGGGGCCGCTGCGCTCTCGCGCCGGTAACAGGAGTATCGGCCGCGGGGGGCCGGACCTGATGGTCCGAACGGTTGGTCTCGCGTCGCCCGGGAGGGTGGCTCAGCCCAGCATGTCGTGACGCACGATCGTCGCGTCCCGCCCGGGGCCGACGCCGATCGCGGAGAACCGGGCCCCGCTCATCTCCTCGAGGGCGAGGACGTAGCGCTGGGCGTTCTTCGGCAGCTCGTCCATCGAGCGGGCACCGGTGATGTCCTCGGTCCAGCCGTCGAAGTACTCGTAGACCGGCGTCGCGTGGTGGAAGTCGCTCTGCGTCAGCGGGATCTCGTCGTGCCGGACGCCGTCGACGTCGTACGCCACGCACACGGGCAGCCGCTCGAAGCCGGTGAGCACGTCGAGCTTGGTGAGCACGAAGTCGGTGACGCCGTTGACGCGGGCGGCGTAGCGGGCGATCGGCGCGTCGTACCAGCCGCAGCGCCGCGGCCGCCCCGTCGTCGTCCCGTACTCGTGGCCGACCGAGCGCAGGCGCTCGCCGTCGTCGTCGAAGAGCTCGGTCGGGAAGGGACCCTCGCCGACGCGGGTCGCGTAGGCCTTGGAGACGCTGATGACCCGGTCGATGCGGGTCGGCGGGACGCCGGAGCCCGTGCAGGCGCCGGCGGCCGTCGCGTTGGACGA
>JBQGCR010000193.1:0-2276 GCA_052038585.1 Kineosporiaceae bacterium | reverse complement strand
CCGCGGACGTCGCCGCGCGGGCCGGGCTCGACGCCGACGACGTCGCGGCGATCCGGGCGCTGGGCATCGACGTCGACGCCGTCCTGGCGCGGGCCGCACGCGCGCCGGCCGCGCCCCGCCGGGGCGTGCGCCGCCGGGGCGTGCGCCGACCGCGCCGGGCGGCCTTCGCCCCGACCGCGCGGGCGTGCCTCGTCGAGGCGCTGCGCGAGGCCCGCGAGACCCGCCCGGCGGTGCTCACCGACGTCCACGTCCTCATCGGCCTCGTCCGCGCCGACCCCGGGGTCCGCGCGCTGCTCGCCGAGCACGGCGTCACGCTGTCCGGGCTCGTCGCGTGGCACCGCCACGGCGGCAGCCCCGGCGACCCCGGCGGGGTACCGGCCCCGGTCTGAGCGCCGCCGCGCCGGCCGTAGGCTCGTGGTCATGTCACGTGTCGACGGGCGCGCGCCCGACCAGCTCCGCGACGTCCGGATCACCCGCCAGTGGCTCGACCACGCCGAGGGGAGCGTCCTCGTCGAGTTCGGCCGGACCCGCGTCCTGTGCGCGGCGTCCTTCACCGAGGGGGTCCCGCGCTGGCGCAAGGGGTCCGGGCAGGGCTGGGTCACCGCCGAGTACGCGATGCTGCCGCGCGCGACGAACACCCGCGGCGACCGCGAGTCCGTCAAGGGGCGCGTCGGCGGGCGCACGCACGAGATCTCGCGCCTCGTCGGCCGGGCGCTGCGCGCCGTCGTCGACACCAAGGCGCTCGGCGAGAACACCGTCGTCCTCGACTGCGACGTGCTCCAGGCCGACGGCGGCACCCGGACCGCCGCGATCACCGGCGCGTACGTCGCCCTCGCCGACGCCGTCGCGTGGGCCAAGGCTCACAAGCTCGTCCGCGCCAACGCCACGCCGCTCACCGGCTCGGTCGCCGCCGTCAGCGTCGGCGTCGTCGGCGGCGCCCCGGTGCTCGACCTCTGCTACGAGGAGGACGTGCGCGCCGGCACGGACATGAACGTCGTCTGCACCGGCGACGGGCGCTTCGTCGAGGTGCAGGGCACCGCCGAGGGCGTCCCCTTCGACCGCGCCGAGCTCGACGCGCTGCTCGACCTCGCCGTCGCCGGCTGCGCGACCCTGACCGACCTGCAGAAGGCGGCCCTCGCGTCATGACCGTGCAGATCGTGCTCGCGTCCAAGAACGCCAAGAAGATCGTCGAGCTCCAGCGGATCCTCGCCGAGGCCGACCTCACGGGCATCGAGGTGCTGAGCACCGCCGAGTTCCCCGACCTGCCGGACGTCCCGGAGACCGGCGTGACCTTCGCCGAGAACGCCCTGCTCAAGGCGACGGCCATCGCCGCGGAGACCGGGCTGCCGGCGCTCGCGGACGACTCGGGGATCTGCGTCGACGTCCTCGGCGGCTGCCCCGGCGTCTTCAGCGCCCGGTGGGCCGGCCGGCACGGGGACGACGTCGCCAACCTCGAGCTCCTCCTCGCCCAGCTCGCCGACATCTCCGACAGCCACCGCGGCGCCCACTTCACCTGCGCCGCCGCGCTCGCCTTGCCCGACGGCCGGCAGGTCGTCGAGGAGGGGATCGTCGAGGGGGTCCTCGTGCACGAGCCGCGGGGCGAGAACGGGTTCGGCTACGACCCGGTCTTCGTCCCCGACGGCGAGGACCGGACGACGGCGGAGATGTCCGCGGCCGAGAAGGACGCGATCAGCCACCGCGGTCGCGCCCTGCGCGCCCTCGTGCCCGCCCTGCGCGCGCTCGCCGGCTGAGCGACCATGGTCGGGTGACCGACCTCGCGACGACGGACGGGCCCCCGACGACGACGGTCCCGACGGTGGCCGCGGCCGTCTCCGGGCTCGCCGGGGCCGCCGTCGCCCTGGCCGTGGGCGAGGCGCTCGCCGTCGTCGCTGGCCGGGGGAGCGCCCCCGTCGTCGCCGTGTCCGACGCCTTCGTCGACGCGACGCCGGCCTGGCTCAAGGACCTCGCCGTCGACCTCTTCGGCACCGCCGACAAGGCGGTGCTCCTCGGCGGCGCGACGCTCACCGTCCTCGCCCTCGCCGCTGTCGCGGGCGTCCTCGAGGCCCGCCGGCCGCCGGTGGGGGCCTGGCTCGTCCTCGCCCTCGGCGCGGTCGCCGCCTTCGCCGCGGTGACCCGCCCCGACGCCGGACCGCTCGCCGTCGTCCCGTCCGTCCTCGGCGCGCTCGCCGGCGTCGCGGTGCTGCGCCGGCTCGTCGCGCGCCGTCCGGCCGGGGAGGGGCCCGACCGTCGCGCGGTGCTGCGGGTGCCGCTCGCCG
>JBQGCR010000192.1:0-9312 GCA_052038585.1 Kineosporiaceae bacterium | reverse complement strand
ATCATGGAGCACATCGAGGAGGCCGGCATCCACTCCGGCGACTCGGCCTGCGTCCTGCCGCCGGTGACCCTCGGCGCCCAGGACGTCGAGCGGGTCCGGGCGAGCACCGAGGCGATCGCCCGCGGGGTCGGGGTCCGCGGGCTGCTCAACGTCCAGTTCGCCATGGCGGCGGGGATCCTCTACGTCCTCGAGGCGAACCCCCGGGCGAGCCGCACCGCGCCGTTCGTCTCCAAGGCCACGGCCGTGCCGCTGGCCAAGGCCGCCGCGCGCATCATGCTCGGCGCGACGATCCCCGAGCTGCGGGCCGAGGGCCTGCTGCCGGCGCACGGCGACGGCGCGACGCTGCCCGACGACGCGCCGGTGTCGGTCAAGGAGGCGGTGCTGCCCTTCAAGCGGTTCCGCACCAAGGACGGCACCGCCGTCGACAGCCTCCTCGGCCCCGAGATGCGCTCGACCGGCGAGGTCATGGGCATCGACACCGACTTCCCCCGGGCCTTCGCCAAGAGCCAGCAGGGCGCCTACGGCGGCCTGCCGACCTCGGGCCGGGTCTTCATCTCGGTCGCCGACGTCGACAAGCGGGCGATGGTGTTCCCCGTCAAGCGCCTCGTCGACCTCGGCTTCGAGGTGCTGGCGACGGAGGGCACGTCGATGGTGCTGCGCCGCAACGGGATCCCGAGCACCGTCGTGCGCAAGCACTCCGCGGGCCGCGGCCCCGACGGCGAGCCGACGATCGTCGACCGGATCAACGCCGGCGAGGTCGACATGGTCGTCAACACCCCGAGCGGCCCCGCCGCGCGCCTGGACGGCTACGAGATCCGGGCGGCGACGACGTCGGTCGACCGGCCGATCATCACGACGGTCCAGCAGCTCGCGGCCGCGGTGCAGGCGATCGAGGTCGCCGCGGGGGAGTCGGTCCGGGTCGCGAGCCTGCAGGAGCACGCGGCCACCCTCGCCGCCGGCCGGGCGCGCCAGGCGGGCCCGGCATGACGGCCGCCCCGGTGCAGGTCCGGGCGACCGTCGTGGCGAACGAGCCGGCCGCGGCGTACCGGCGCGTGGTCCTCGCCGCGCCCGGCGTCGGGGAGCGCGCCGAGCCCGGCCAGTTCGTCGCCCTCGCGGTCGGCGACGCCCCGACGGCCACGCTGCTGCGCCGCTCGTTCTCGCTGCACCGCGCCGGGGTCGACGCGGTGCACGGGCCCGTCGTCGAGGTCGTCGTCGCCCCGCACGGCCCCGGCTCGACGTGGGTGACGACCCGCCGGCCCGGCGACGTCGTCGACGTCGTCGGACCCCTCGGTCACCCGTTCCCGCTGCCCCGCAGCGGGTCCCGGGCGGTGCTCGTGGGCGGCGGCTACGGCTCGGCCCCGATGACGTGGTTCGCGCAGCGGCTGCGCGCCGCCGGGACCGACGTCGCGCTCGTGCTCGGGGCGGGGGACGCGCCGCGGCTCTTCGGGGTCGAGGAGGGCCGGGCGCTCGGCGTCGACGTCCACGTGACGACCGACGACGGCTCGGCCGGCACCCGCGGCCGGGTCACCGACGTGCTCGGGCCGCTGCTCGGCCCGGACGTCGAGGTGTACGCCTGCGGGCCGATGGCCATGCTCGGGGCCGTGGCGCTGCGGGCCCGCGAGGCGGGGGCCCGCTCCTGGGTCGCCGTCGAGGAGTCCATGGCGTGCGGCGTCGGGATCTGCATGACGTGCGTCCTGCCCGTCCGCGACGCCACGGGCACCACCCGGATGACCCGCTCGTGCGTCGAGGGTCCGACCTTCTCCGGCGACGACGTCCGCTGGGACGCCGTCACGCCCGCCGGATCGCTCGTCCCCGAGGACTGCCTCGGCGCGCCCCGGCCGGGAGGCCACTGATGACCGTCCTGCAGACCGGGGTCGACCTGACGACGACGCTGGCCGGCCTCGAGCTCGCCGGCCCGGTGCTCACGGCGAGCGGCTGCGCCGCCGCGGGCCGCGAGCTCGCCCCCTTCTTCGACCTCACCGCGATCGGCGGCGTCGTCACCAAGTCGATCCTGCGCGACCCGCGCTCGGGCCGCCCGACGCCCCGCATGGCCGAGACGCCGTCGGGGATGCTCAACTCGATCGGCCTCCAGGGCCCCGGGATCGACGCCTTCCTCGAGCACGACCTGCCGTGGCTCGCCGAGCACGGCGTCACCGCCGTCGTCTCCGTCGCGGGCAACGACCCGGGCGAGTTCGCCGAGCTCGCCGGCCGGCTCGCGGCCGAGCCCGCGGTCGGGGCGATCGAGGTCAACATCTCCTGCCCCAACGTCGCCAACCGCGGGCTCGTCTTCGCCTGCGACCCCGTCTCGTCCGCCGAGGTCGTCAGCGGCGTCGTCGAGACCGTGGCCGGGCGCAAGCCGTTGCTCGCCAAGCTCTCCCCGGACGTCACCGACCTCGTCGCCATCGCGAAGGTCGTCCTCGACGCCGGGGTCGACGGCCTCGCGATGGTCAACACGACCCTCGGGATGGTCATCGACACCGACACGATGCGCCCGGCCTTGGCCGGGGTCACGGGCGGGCTCTCCGGCCCGGCGATCCGACCGATCGCCGTCCGCTGCATCTGGCAGGTGCACGCCGCGATGCGCGCCGGCGCGATCCGCTCCGCGCCGATCGTCGGCATCGGGGGAGTGCTGCGCGGGCTCGACGCCCTCCAGCTCGTCCTCGCCGGCGCGAGCGCCGTCCAGGTCGGCACCGCGGCCTTCCACGACCCGTCGGCGCCGCTGCGCGTCCAGACCGAGCTCGCCGCCGCCCTCGCCGAGCGCGGCTTCACCCGCGTCGCCGACGCCGTCGGCCACGCCCACCGCAGCTGAGGAGCCCCCACGTGAGCACGACCTTCGGAGGGCGGCTCGTCGCGGCCGTCCACGCCCGCGGCCCGCTCTGCGTCGGGATCGACCCGCACCCGGGCCTGCTCGCCGCCTGGGGCCTGCCCGACGACGTCGGCGGGCTCGAGCGCTTCGCGATGACCGTCGTCGAGGCGCTCGGCGACCGCGTCGCGGTCGTCAAGCCGCAGGCGGCGTTCTTCGAGCGGCACGGCAGCCGCGGGGTCGCCGTCCTCGAGCGCGTCGTCGCCGGCCTGCGCGACCTCGGGGCCCTGAGCGTCGTCGACGCCAAGCGCGGGGACATCGGCTCGACGATGGCCGCCTACGCCGACGCCTTCGCGGGCGACGCCTCGCCGCTGGCGGGCGACGCCGTCACCGCCTCGCCGTACCTCGGCTTCGGCTCCCTGCGACCGCTGCTCGACCTCGCCGCCTCGACCGGGCGCGGGGTCTTCGTGCTCGCCCTGACGTCGAACCCCGAGGGCCCGGCGGTGCAGCACGCGCGCGGGGACGACGGCCGGACGGTCGCCCAGGCGGTCCTCGACGCCGTCGCCGCCGAGAACGCCGGGGCGGCCCCCCTCGGCTCCGTCGGCGTCGTCGTCGGCGCGACCGTCGGCCGGGCCGGCGTCGCGCACGACCTGTCCGCCGTCAACGGTCCGTTCCTCGCCCCGGGGATCGGCGCGCAGGGCGCCACGGCGCAGGACCTGCGGGCCGTCTTCGGCGACGCGCTGCCGGCCGTGCTGCCCTCCTCGAGCCGCGAGGTGCTCGGCGCCGGACCGGACGTCGCCGCCCTGCGGGAGGCGGCGGACCGCACGGTCGAGGCGTGCCGCGCGGCGCTGGGGTGAGGGCGACGGGACGATCTTCGTCACGCCGGAGGACCGGCGTGTCGCCTCGACGTCCCGCTGCGCTCGCGTCGTGCGCCCGGCGTCGGCATCCTGGCAGGTCAGCGGCGTGCGCGCAGGCAGCCCCCGCGTTGCCCGCCCCGCGCGGGACTCGCTAGGTTCTCCTGCGGCGGCAGCCCTGCGGGGCGACCGCTGTCCGGCCGGAGACCTGCGAGCGACCGAGGTGACCTTGTGGCACTGCCTCCCCTGACCCCTGAGCAGCGCGCCGCCGCGCTGGAGAAGGCGGCCGCGGCCCGCCGGGCCCGCGCGGAGGTGAAGAACCGGCTCAAGTACTCCCAGGGCTCGCTCGGCGAGGTCATCAAGGAGGGCCAGGAGAACGACGTCATCGGCAAGATGAAGGTCTCGGCCCTGCTCGAGGCGCTGCCCGGCGTCGGCAAGGTCCGCGCGCGCCAGATCATGGAGGAGATCGGCATCTCCGAGTCCCGTCGCGTGCGGGGCCTGGGCTCCAACCAGGTGGCGGCGCTCGTCGAGCGCTTCTCCCGCTGAGACCGCCCGCCGACACCCCCTCGTGACCCCGACGCCCGCCGCGACGCCCGCCGGACCGCCCGCCCGCCGGCTCACCGTCCTCGCCGGACCGACCGCGGTCGGCAAGGGGACCGTGTCGGCGGACGTGCGCACCCGCTACCCGGAGGTCTGGCTGTCGGTCTCGGCGACGACGCGCGCGCCGCGGCCGGGGGAGGTGCACGGCAAGCACTACTGGTTCGTCGACGAGGCCGAGTTCGACCGGATGGTCGCCGACGGCGACTTGCTCGAGTGGGCCGTCGTCCACGGCCGGCACCGGTACGGCACCCCGCGCCGCCCGGTCGAGGAGGCCCTCGCGCAGGGCCGGCCCGCGCTCCTGGAGATCGACCTCCAGGGTGCCCGCCAGGTCCGGGCGACCATGCCGGCGGCGCTGTTCGTCTTCCTCGCCCCCCCGAGCTTCGACGAGCTCGTCCGCCGGCTCGTCGGGCGGGGCACCGAGGACGCCGAGGAGCGCGAGCGCCGGCTGACCACGGCCCGCACCGAGATGGCCGCCGAGACCGAGTTCGACGTGACGATCGTCAACGCCGATGTCCGGCAGGCGACCGACGACCTCGTACACTGCATGGGACTGACGCCTCACCCCCGGTAGCCCGGGGGTGGACCCCCACCGTCTGGAGACCCCCTTCGTGTCCGGAACCGTCGCTGCCCCCGAGGGCATCACGAACCCGCCGATCGACGACCTGCTCAAGGCCGCCGACTCCAAGTACGCCCTGGTGATCTACGCGGCCAAGCGCGCCCGCCAGATCAACGCGTACTACTCCCAGCTCGGCGAGGGCCTGCTCGAGTACGTCGGGCCGCTCGTCGAGACGCACGTCCAGGAGAAGCCGCTCTCGGTCGCCATGCGCGAGATCAACGAGGGCCTGCTCGTCGCCGAGCCGCTCGAGCAGTAAGGCGCCGGCGATGACCGGGCGCCGCGTCGTCCTCGGCGTCGGCGGCGGGATCGCCGCCTACAAGGCCTGCACCCTCCTGCGGCTGCTCACCGAGAGCGGCCACGACGTCCACGTCGTCCCGACGGCCTCCGCGCTGGAGTTCGTCGGGGCGCCCACGTGGGCGGCACTGTCCGGGCACCCCGTGAGCGCCTCCGTCTGGGACGGCGTCCACGAGGTGCCCCACGTGCGTCTGGGCAAGTCCGCGGACCTCGTCGTCGTCGCGCCGGCCACGGCCGACCTGCTCGCGCGGACGGCGCACGGGCTCGCCGACGACCTGCTGACGAACACGCTGCTCACCGCGCGCTGCCCCGTCCTGCTCGCCCCGGCGATGCACACGGAGATGTGGGAGCACCCCGCGACGCGCGCCAACGTCGCGACCCTGCGCGAGCGGGGCGTCCTCGTCCTCGACCCCGCGAGCGGCCGGCTCACCGGCGCCGACACCGGGCCCGGCCGGCTGCCCGAGCCCGAGCAGGTCTTCGCCGCGGCCCGGGCGCTGCTCGCCGCGGGCGGCCCCGACCTCGCCGGGCTGCGCGTCCTCGTCTCCGCGGGCGGCACCCGCGAGCCGCTCGACCCCGTGCGCTACCTCGGCAACCGCTCCTCGGGCCGGCAGGGCGTCGCCCTCGCCGAGGCCGCGGCCGCCCGGGGGGCCCGGGTCACGCTCGTCGCGGCCCCGCTCGACGTCCCGGTCCCGGCGGGCGTCACCCACGTCCCGGTGGCGACGGCCCTCGACCTGCGCGGCGCGATGCTCGCCGCGGCCGCGGACGCCGACGTCGTCGTCATGGCCGCCGCGGTCGCCGACTTCCGCCCCGACGCGGTCGCCGACCACCCGATCAAGAAGAGCGAGGGGGACGACGGCGCCCCCGTCGTCCGGCTCGTCCGCAACCCGGACGTGCTCGTCGAGCTCGTCCGGGCCCGCCGCCCCGGCCAGGTCGTCGTCGGATTCGCCGCCGAGACCGGGGACGAGCACGCCGGCGTCCTCGAGCACGCCCGGGCCAAGCTCGCGCGCAAGGGCTGCGACCTGCTCGTCGTCAACGACGTCTCCGCGGGCAAGGTCTTCGGCCGCGACGAGACCGAGGTGACGCTGCTGCGCGCCGACGGCGGCCAGGTCGCCGTGCCGCCCGGCTCGAAGGCCGACGTCGCGCACGCCGTCTGGGACGCCGTGCGCGGTCTGACGCCCCCGGGTCGGTAGACTCGTCCACCGATCCGACACCTCGTCCCGGGTACCGGCGAGCCGGCCCCGCGCCACCGTCCTACAGGAGCACCGTGACCGAGCGCCTCTTCACGTCCGAGTCCGTCACCGAGGGCCACCCCGACAAGATCTGCGACCAGATCAGTGACGCGGTCCTCGACGCGCTGCTCGAGCAGGACCCCCGCAGCCGCGTGGCCGTCGAGACGATGGTGACGACCGGCCTGGTCCACGTCGCGGGCGAGGTGACGACGAGCGGGTACGTCGAGATCCCGAAGATCGTCCGGGACACCGTGCTGCGGATCGGCTCCGACTCCTCCGCCAAGGGCTTCGACGGCGGCTCGTGCGGCGTCGAGGTCTCCATCGGCCAGCAGTCGGTCGACATCGCGCAGGGCGTCGACCAGGCCTACGAGGCCCGCGTCGAGGCCGGCGAGGACGCGCTCGACCTCCAGGGCGCCGGCGACCAGGGCCTGATGTTCGGCTACGCGTGCGACGACACCCCCGAGCTCATGCCGCTGCCGATCCACCTCGCGCACCGGCTCGCGGAGCGGCTCTCCGAGGTTCGCAAGTCCGGCGACATGCCGTACCTGCGCCCGGACGGCAAGACGCAGGTCACCATCGCGTACGACGGCGACCGCCCGGTGCGGCTCGACACCGTCGTCGTCTCCAGCCAGCACGCCGGGGACGTCTCGCTGGAGAACCTCCTGCAGCCCGACGTCGCGGACCACGTCGTCAAGCCGGTCGTCGACGCGATCGGCATCGACGCCTCCGACTACCGGCTCCTCGTCAACCCGACGGGCCGCTTCGAGATCGGCGGGCCGATGGGCGACGCCGGCCTGACCGGCCGCAAGATCATCGTCGACACCTACGGCGGCATGGCCCGCCACGGCGGCGGCGCCTTCTCCGGCAAGGACCCGTCGAAGGTCGACCGGTCGGCCGCCTACGCGATGCGCTGGGTCGCCAAGAACGTCGTCGCCGCGGGCCTGGCCCGCCGCTGCGAGGTGCAGGTCGCCTACGCGATCGGCAAGGCGCACCCGGTCGGCCTCTACGTCGAGACGTTCGGCACCGAGACGCAGCCGCTGGACCGGATCACCGACGCCATCAAGCAGGTCTTCGACCTGCGCCCGGCCGCGATCATCCGCGACCTGGACCTGCTGCGCCCGGTCTACGGCCCCACCGCCGCGTACGGCCACTTCGGCCGCGAGGGCTTCACGTGGGAGCGCACCGACCGGGTCGAGGCGCTGCAGTCCCTCCTCGGCTGACGCGCTGAGCGGGACGACGGACACCGGGCCGTCTTCCGGGGACGCGGGCGAGCAGCTCGCGCTCCTGCGGGAGGCGGCCCGCCGCCGTCCCCGGACCCCGAAGCCGCCGGCCCCGCCCGCGGCGGTGCTGCCCGTGGCCCGCGTCGTCGTCGACGTGCCGCTGCCCCACCTGGACCGCCTCTTCGACTACACCGTGCCGGAGCCGATGTCCGCCGCGGCGCAGCCGGGCGTCCGGGTGCGCGTGCGCTTCGCCGGGCAGGACGTCGACGCCTACGTCGTCGAGCGCGTCGCCGCGAGCGAGCACCCGGGCCGGCTCGCGCCGCTGCGCCGGGTCGTCTCGGCCGAGCCGGTGCTCACCCCGCAGGTGCTGCGGCTCTGCCGGGCCGTCGCCGACCGCTGGGCGGGCTCGCTGACCGACGTCCTGCGCCTGGCCGTCCCGCCACGGCACGCCGCGACGGAGGCGGCGACGCCGCAGCCCCCGGCCGGGCCGGACCCGTGGACGGACGTCGACCCCGGCCCGTGGGCCGGCCTCGTCGCCGGGCCCGCCGTCGTCGCCCGCCTCGCCGCGGGGGAGAGCCCGCGCGCGGGGTGGACCGCGCCGCCGGGAGCGACGACGTGGGCCCGGTGTGTCGCCGTCGCCGTCCTCGCCACGGCCGTGTCGGGCCGCGGCAGCCTCGTCGTCGTCCCCGACCACCGGGACGCCGCCGCGGTGGAGGAGGCCGTCGTCGCCCTCCTCGGGCCCGGCCGGCACGCCCGGGTGGAGGCCGACCTCGGCGTCTCCGCCCGGTACGCCGCCTTCCTCGCCGCGCTGCGCGGGCACGTGCGGGTCGTCGTCGGTACCCGGGCGGCGATGTTCGCCCCGGTCGCCGACCTCGGGCTCGTCGTCGTCTGGGACGACGGGGACGACTCCCACGCCGAGCCGCACGCGCCGTACCCGCACGCCCGCGACGTCCTCGTGCTCCGCGCGGAGCAGGCCGGGGCCGCCGCGCTCGTCGGCGGCTGGTCGCGGACCGCCGAGGCCGCCCTGCTGCTCGCCGACGGCTGGGCCCGGCCCGTCGAGCCGCCCCGGCGCGCCGCCCGTGACGCCTGGCCCCGCGTCGTCCTCGCGGACGAGGCCGCCCGGCCCGACGAGGCGCAGGCGCGGGCCGCGCGGATGCCGACGCCCGCGTGGCGCGCGGTCCAGGACGGCCTCGCCCGCGGCAGCGTCCTCGTCCAGGTGCCGCGGACCGGCTACGTGCCGGGCCTGGGCTGCCAGACGTGCCGGCGCGGCGCGCTGTGCGCCCACTGCCACGGCCCCCTCGCGCTGCCGCGGAGGGCGGACGACGACGGCAGCGCCGCCCCGGCGACGTGCACCTGGTGCGGACGGGCCGCCGTCGCCTGGGCCTGCCCGCACTGCGGCGGCCGGCGGCTGCGGGCGCGTCGGGTCGGCGTCGAGCGCACCGCGGAGGAGATCGGCCGGGCGTTCCCCGGCGCGGGCGTCGTCGTCTCCCGTCCGACCCGCCGGCTGCCGCGGGTGCCCGCGAAGGGTGCGCTCGTCCTCGCGACCCCCGGCGTCGAGCCGCCGCTCGACGGCGGCTACGCGGCGGCCGTGCTGCTCGACGGCGACCTGCTGCTCTCCCGGCCGGACCTGCGGGCGGGGGAGGAGGCGCTGCGCCGCTGGCGGGCGGCCGCCGCGCTCGTGCGGCCGGCCCGCGAC
>JBQGCR010000191.1:0-3096 GCA_052038585.1 Kineosporiaceae bacterium | reverse complement strand
GGGGCTCCCCGCCGGGGGGGCGCGGCTCCCCGTTTTGCCCCCAAGGGGCTCCCCCGCGCCCGTGCCGCCCGCCGCCGCCCGCCGCTCGGACGTCGAGCTCGTCGACCTGCAGCGCCTCTACGGCGGGGACTGAGCCGCCGTCAGCGGGCGCGCACCGGCTGCTGGAGCTCGGTGACCCACGAGGCGGGGTCGTCCGTCGGCATGTGCAGGTAGACCTCGCGGGCCGAGCCGTCGAGCTCGAGACCGTCTGCGGCGCACCGCCTCAGCAGCGCCTGCCACGAGTCGCCGATCGTCTCCATCGGGCCGTGGTGGGTGAAGGCGGCGGCGTGGTCGACCGGCGGCAGGTCGACGGTCTCGACGCCGTCGGGCACCGGCCCGCCGACCGGGATGCCGGCGAGCACCTCGACGCTGCCGCCCGGGGTGTACGTGTACGTCGCGACCGCCGGGCCGGTCATCGCGACGCCGGCCGCGGCGAGCGTCCCGGCGAGCCGGTCGAACAGGGGGCCGACGACGCCGCCGACGTCGTCGAGGGACGCCGCGGTCGCCGTGAGGGCCGCGAGGTGGTGACCGGCGACGGGCGCGACGCGGACGTCGCCGGGGGAGAGCAGGTCGGACATGGTGCCGTCTCCTTCCAGGGCGCGCAGACGTCGCTCGACCCGGTCGAGCCGCTCGCGGTCGGTCGCGATCCGGTCCTCGAGCTCGGCGCGCCGCAGCCGCAGCATGCCGCGCAGCTCCTCGGGCGTCACCGCGTCGTCGAGGACGGCGCGGCACTGCTCGAGGGTGAACCCGAGGCCGGTCAGGGCGAGGAGCCGGTCGAGCCGGGCGAGCTGGTCGCCGGCGTAGAACCGGTACCCCGACGCGGGGTCGACCCGGGCGGGCACGAGCAGGCCGATGCCGTCGTAGTGGCGCAGCATCCGCACGCTCACCCCGCCGAGCCGGGCGAAGTCTCCGATGGTGTACATGACGCGACCAGACCACCCCCTGACACCGTGTGAGGGTCAAGCCCCTGCGGCGTAGTGTCCGCTGCCATGGACGTCGACGTCACGGGTGAGCTCGTCGAGTGGCGCGGGCCGGCGCCGTTCCACTTCGTCGCGGTGCCGGACGAGGCGGCCGACCGGATCGCCGCGGTCGCCCGCGAGGTGACCTACGGGTGGGGCGTCATCCCCGTGACGGTCCGGCTCGGGACGACGACGTGGACGACGTCGCTGTTCCCCAAGGACGGCGGCTACCTCGTGCCGGTCAAGGCCGCCGTGCGCCGGGTGGAGCGCGCCGACCTCGGCGACGTCCTGCGGCTCAGGCTGACGATCGGCCGGTGACGTCGGACGACGCGACGCCGGACGACGTCGCGTCGGGCCAGTCGCCGTCCGCGAGCTCGGAGAGCACCGCCCGGAAGGTCGCCCACCGGCGCGGACCGACGAGGCGCGCCCAGTCCTGCTCCAGCTCCCGGTGGCTCGCCGTCACCGAGGTGGCGACCCGCCGGCCCGCCTCCGTGCGGTGCACCCGGCGAGCCCGCCGGTCGGCCGGGTCGCTGCTCACCCGGAGGTGGCCGGAGGCGACGAGGGCGCCGACGAACTGGCCGCAGGCCTGCTTCGTCATGCCGAGCCCGGCCGCGAGCGCGCTGATCGTCGCGCCGTCCGCCGGGACCGCGACGAGCACCTTGGCCTGGGCGCGGCTCACCCCGTCCCAGTCCCGCTGCTCCATGACCTGCCGGACGCGGGACTGCACGAAGCCCATGAGCAGCACCGCGTGCTGCTCGTCCGGCGCGACGGCGTCGCTCACCCTGATCACAAAGCGACTTTACCTTGCCGAGAGAAAGACAAGCTGCTTTACTGTCTGTCTCGACCGGGAGCGAGGAGGACGGCGATGCACGAGCGCAGCCTGCTGGGGCCGGCGGACCTCACGGACGACCGCCTCGCCGACGTCGTCGCCCGGTGGCTCGGCCGGCCGGAGGGGACGGTCGAGCTGCTCGACGCGACGGCCGAGGTGTTCCCGTACGACGTGCCGGCCATCACGACGGCCGGACGGTGGCGCGTCCGGGGTCGGGCCCGCGCCGGCGACGCGGAGGTGCCCTTCCGGTTCTTCGTCAAGCAGGTGCAGTCCTGGAGCCGGCACCCGCTCTTCGCCCAGGTGCCAGAGCCGGTGCGCGAGCTCGCCGAGGCGGGCGTGCCGTGGCGCACCGAGCCGCTGGTCTACCGCAGCGACCTCGCCCGGCGCCTGCCGGACGGGCTGACCATGCCGCGGGCGGTCGCCGTGGAGGACCTCGACGAGGCCTCGGCCGTCGTCTGGCTCGAGGAGGTCGCGACCGTGCCGCGGGAGTGGACGGTCGACCGGCTCGCGGCCGCGGCGCGGCTGCTCGGCAGGATGGCGGCCTCGCCCGCGGTGCGGGAGCTGTCCGGCCTCGGCGAGACCGAGCGGTCCTGGCCACCGCGGTCCTACGCCGACGGACGCCTGGCCAACCAGGTGCTGCCCGCGCTGCGGGACGACGACGTCTGGCGGCACCCGCTCGTCGCCCCGGCCTTCGACCCCGGCCTGCGCCGCCGCCTGCTCGCGGCCGCCGACGCCGTCCCCGGCTACCTCGACGAGCTGGAGCGCGTCCCGACCGGCGCCGCGCACGGCGACGCCTGCCCCAACAACCTTCTCGCGCAGCCCGGCTCGGACGAGCTCGTCCTCGTCGACTTCGGCTTCTGGACCACCCAGCCGTACGGCTTCGACCTCAGCCAGCTCGTCGTCGGCGAGGTGCAGTGCGGCCGCCGGGCGGCGGCGACCCTGCCCGACGTCGTCGCCGCGGTCGTGCCGGCCTACGTCGAGGGACTGCGCGCCGAGGGCTGCGACGTCCCCGCCGCCGTCGTGGCCCGCAGCCACGCGCTCGTCATGCTCCTGTACGCCGGGCTGTCGACGATCCCGCTGGAGCACCTGGGCGACGGGCCGACGCCGGAGCTGCTCGCCCGGTCCGTCGAGCGGGCGGCGACGGCCCGGTTCGTGCTCGACCTCGTCGACGCGACCGTGCCCGTGCGCGCCTGACCGGGCGGTCCGTCGCGGACCGCCCGGTCAGACGTGCACCGCGGGTCAGTCCTCGGAGGACGAGCCCTTGTTCAT
>JBQGCR010000190.1:0-1832 GCA_052038585.1 Kineosporiaceae bacterium | reverse complement strand
CCTCACGGTCCGCGTCCTGCGCCGCGACGGCCTCGTCGTCGCCGTGCCCGCGGACCACCCGCTCGCCCGCGGCACGCGGCTGCGGCCGGCCGACCTGGCCGGCGTCGACCTCATCGTCCACTCCTCGCGCCGCGGGGCCGTCATGCACGACGTCGTCGTCCGCCTCCTGCGCGACGCGGGCGTCGAGCCCCGCGTCCGCCACGAGGTGGACGAGACCTCGACCCTCGTCACGCTCGTCGCCGGCGGCCTCGGCGCCGCCGTCGTGCCCGCCCCGGTCGAGGCGCTCACCCTCGCCGGCGTCACCTACCGCCGCCTCACGGGCGGCGCCACGGTCGACCTCGCCGTCGCCCACCGGGCCGACCGTACCGAGCCGCACCTGCTGCGCGCCGTCGAGGCGACGGCCCGGCTCGTGCGGACCGCCGGCGGCCCGACTCCGGACCTCACCGCTCGACCTGCACCTGCTCGAGCGACACCTGCTCGACGGACGTGAGGGCCGTCCCGGCCGTCGTCCGGACCACGGTCTTCGTCCCGTGCGCCGTACCGTCGGCCGTCCACCAGCGCCCGACCTCGGCAGCCACGACGACGGACCAGTCGTCGTGCGTCACGGTGACCTCCCAGGTCCCCGGCACGAGCACGTCGCTGCGGTGGTGCCGGGCCTGCTCCTGCGCGTCCCAGCCGAACCGCCCCGACAGCTCCTCGACGGGCGGGGCGACGACGACGCCGAAGCGCTCCGGCCGGCTGACGAGCCGGGCCGTCACGCTCGCCTGGCCCGCCTGCGCCGACAGGCCCGCGACGACGACGTCGAGCATCCCGGCGGAGGCGACGTCGTAGGCGTCCTGGCACCAGTGGCACCCGTTGAAGCCGAGCTGGACCGCGCGCTGCCACGTCGGGAACCGCCACGGCTGCTTGACGAGCGCACCGAACTCGCAGGCCTCCGTGTGGAACTCCCGCGTCCCGCGGTGGCCGCGCAGGTAGGTGGGGGCCGGGAAGGACGACGTCACGTCCCTCGGCAGGAGCCGGACCGGCACCCCGAGCCCGTCGGGCCAGATGTCGATCGGCCCGTCGACGCCCACGCTCGCGAAGGCGCCTTCCTGCGGCACGGCGCCGGTCGCGAAGAGCCCCACGTCCCCGAAGGCCCCGGCCCCGATCCCGCCGACCGCGCGCGGCAGCATCTCCTCGAGCATCCGCGTGATCGCCCCGCCGGAGAACAGGTCCGCCACGTCGCCGAGGAAGCCGGTGTCGGCGCGCGTGCGGACCACCTGCACGCGGACCTGCCCGTTCTCCGCCCGCAGGCGCAGCCACGCCTCGAAGTCGACGTCCCCCGTCCAGTGATCGGCCGTGCCGGAGACGTAGAAGTGGCCGTAGCCCGTGCCGTACTCGCGCCACTGGATCGAGAAGGCGGAGATCGTCACGCCCTGCACCTCGGCGGGCAGCGTGGCGAGGCCGTTCGCGGCGAGGCCCTCGGCGATCGCGGCGTCGACCCTGTCCCGCGGCACCAGCGCGACGGCCCGGGTCGCGCCGACGTTGCGCGGCGCCAGGGTCCGCGGGAGGTCCGGGGGCGGCGCCGGCTCCGACCAGACGTGCACCGCGAGGACGCCGTCCCCGGCGCCGTAGGGCGTCGACGGGTCCGTCGTGAGGAAGTACTGCACGGCCCGGTCCGGCAGGAGCGGCGCGGCGGTGAACGGGGACACCGCCGCCAGGGCGGGCTTGACCGCACCGGTGACGGCCGGCCCCCAGACGGCGTGCTGCTCGGGCGTCAGCCCGGCCACCTCGAAGCCGTCCAGCGCGTTCGGCCGGAAGTCGACGACGGGCGCGACGAACGTGTCCGCGCC
>JBQGCR010000189.1:0-28639 GCA_052038585.1 Kineosporiaceae bacterium | reverse complement strand
GTCAGGTCATGTCCGGCTGTCTGGGGGCGGCGTCGACCCTAACGGAGACCGAGAAGGGGCCTGTGTCCAGCGGCGAAAGCTTGCGTTCTCGCTCGCTGGTCAGAGCCCCTTGCGGTGGCCAGGGGCGGGGTCGAACCGCCGACCTTCCGATTTTCAGAGGCCTCGGTCCTGGTCCGCCTGGTGCCACAGCGTCCGCCCTGTCGGTGGTGGTGCAGGTCAGTGAGGTTTCGGGATTCCGCCGTGTGTCGGTTGATCCCTGCGCGGCACACCACCTCCTGACCCGGCCGCGGACAATCCGCGGACAATAGCTGCCGTTCCCTGCGGGCGGAGCGGGTTGGGGGTGGTGTGCCGCCGGACCCTTGCTGGAGGCCCGGATGCTCACCCCTTCTACCGCCCTGCCACGTCCAGTCGAACCCCTCGAGCGTGCGGCCGTCAACGACCTTCGCGAGCGCCTGCCGTTGTCGTCCGGCGAGGGCCGTGACGTGCCAGCACATGCCGCCCGGTCCGGCGCACAGACCGGTGACAACACCGACGACCTCGAGTCCAAAGCCCGGCACGACACCGACCAGGACACTCGCAGGCATGCCGGTGCGCTGGTCCTGGAGGAGCGGTTCGCGATCGTCCCGGAGTGGGTCTTGGACGCCCCCATCTCCGACGCCGCGGTGCGCCTGTATGCGGTGCTGCTGCGGTACGGGCAGTCCTCCGGGCAGCGGATGCCGTCCCGGCGGACCCTGGCCGGGCGGCTGCGGAAGTCGGTCGACTCCGTCGACCGCGCGCTGAAGGAGCTGGTCGCGCTCGGTGCGGTCGAGGTGACCCGCCGGTCACGGGCCGGCCTGAACCTGACCAACCGGTACCTCGTGCGCTCCACCCGCCGCAAGGGACCTGCGCCGATGCCGGCGGACAGGGCTGCTGAGGACGGTGGCCGCACGGCTGCGGCCACCCCGGAGGACCCATTGCTGTCCGGCGCGTGCCGTGCCCGGGGGAGTCACTCCCGCAGCGGCTGGGGTGGTCGCACGGGTGCGGCCAGGGGTAGCCGCAGGGCTGCGGCTGGGGTGGCCGCATGGGTGCGGCCCGACCCAGAGTTCTTCACCGAGAACAGCCCTCCTCCCCGCCCCTCCTCCGTCGGTCGCCGCGACCTCGCGGCCGAGGTGGGCACGCACCAGAGGCCGCTGCCTGAGGGCCCGGGCAGCGCGGGGACGGCCCGCGGCCTGCGCGTGCTGGGCATGCTCGGCCTCGACTCGGAGGGGCTGGTCGAGCTGGCGGGTCGCTGCGTGCGGCGGCGGCACGAGCAGGGCTTGCCGGCCGGGCTGTGGACGAAGGGACGGCTGGTCGAGGTACTGGCGGACGCGGTCCTGGACCGCGGCCTGCCGCCCGACCGGGCGATCGATGCCCTGCTGGCCGTCGCAGCGGATCCGGTGACGCGCAGCCCGGCAAGGTTGAGCTGCCCGGGCCCGTGGTGGGAGCCGGGCCGATTGCCCGCCGAGCCGACTGCTGCACCGGACACGGACGTCACGCGTCTGGAGGCGGTCCTCGCCGAGGCCGATGGGCTGCGGGTCATCGTCCAACGGCAGGCACGGGCACAGCTGGCGGCCGAGGGGCTGCCGGTGACCCGGCGGACGGTCACCCGCCGCGCCGTCGACCTTCTCGAGGTGGCGCAGCGCTCAGGCACCGCCGCAGGGAAGGTGGTTGGGTCGAGATCGACCGGCGACGCGGAGATCGGGTAGACGTCGTCGGTGACCGCCTCGAGCCAGGTGACGAGGGGCCGGTCTCGTCGCCCTGCTGCATGGCGACGAGGTCAGACCTTAGTTGTGTGTCTCGTCCGTCAGTTGGACGGAGCTGAGGGGGATCGTCGTGTAGAGCGACGGTTCCTCCTCGGGGGTGAGCGCCGTCGGGCCGTAGATCGTCGGTGAAGGAGTAGTCGTAGGTGTCGCGGGACCGCAGGATGACGTTGCGCTGGAGGCGTTCCACGCCGTCGAGGTGCCAGAGCTCGCCCCATGCACGGCCCGTGGACAGGACGCGCCGGCAGTGCTCGGGCCGGACGGCCTCCTAGGCGGCGAGGGCGGTGTCCCAGTCGACACCGGACGAGGTCTCGGTGCGGACGGCGCTCTGGGCGCCGACGTGCTCGGCGAGGACCCAGCCGTCTTCGATCGCCATGATCGCGCCCTGGGCCATGTACTGCAGGGGCGGGTGCGCCGCGTCGCCGAGCAGGGCGACCCGGCCGAAGACCGACCGGGTGATCGGGTCACGGTCGAACATCCGCCACCAGCGGTCGCGCCACATGAGCGGCAGGCCCTTCTGGATCGGGTCGCACATGCCGTCGAAGGCGGCGTCCAGCTCGTCGGGCGTGTCCCAGTCCTGCCCGGCGAGGGCCTTGGGGGACTGGAAGACGGCGACCTGGTTGAACATCTCGCCGCCGCGCAGCGGGTACTGCACGAAGTGGCAGCGCGGCCCGATGTAGACCACGACGTCCTTCTCGTGGACGTCGTTCTCGCGCACCTGGTCGAACGGGACCGCGCCCCGGTAGGCGACGTACGCGGAGTTGACCGGCTCGTCACCGACGAGCGCGACCCCGGGCGACGGAGTGCAGCCCGTCGGCGGCGATGACGAGCTCGGCGGTGTCGGTCGTCCCGTCGGCGAACGTCACCGATGCGACGCCGTCGCCGGTTGCGTACCCGACGCACTGCCGGTCGGTGATGAGCTCGACGCCGAGGCGCCGGCAAGCATGCAGGAACAGGCCGTGCAGGTCGCTGCGGTGGATGACCATGTACGGGTAGCCGTAGGTCTTCTCCAGGTTGTGCAGGTCCAGGCGGGTCAGCTCGGAGCCGTCGGTGGCGCCCTTCATGACCATCGCCTCGGGCAGCACGCCGAGGGATTTGGCCTCGTCGAGCAGGCCGTAGTCGTCAGGATGCGGGTGCAGTTCGGGCCGATCTGCAGGCCGGCGCCGACCTCGCCGAACTCGGCGGACCTCTCGTAGAGGCGGACCCGGATGCCTTTGCAGGACAGGGCGGCCGACAGGCCGCCGATGCCGCCGCCGACGACGATGACGTCCGGGCGCTCGCTCATGACCAGTCCTTCACAGCCAGCGGGAGGGGGCGGGGGCGGGCGTGCCGTCCGGGGCAGTGACTCCGGACGTGCTGCGGCCGGCGAGGTAGGCGGTGACGTCGGCGAGGGACCCGGTGAGGCCCTCGACGTCCTCGCCGGCGGCGGTGCGCTTGGCGCGGATCTCGTTGCCGAGCGCGCTGAGGAAGCCGTCGGGCAGGTCGGCGAAGGTGACGCCGGTGGCGAGGTCGGCGGCGTGGACGAGCACCTCGCGGGCCCGCATCCAGGGGATCTCGGACGCCGGGACGGTGCGCCCCTGGGCGGTGACGACCTCGGCGGTCCATGCGGCGTCCGGCAGCGCGGCGAGCGTCTGGTCGAGCTGGGCCGCGGACGTCGTGAACCAGCGGGCGAGGTCGGCGCCGGGACGCCGAGCGCCGGCGTCGATGTCGGCGTTGCGTTGCGCAGGGGAGGAGTACATCGGGGTCCGTTCCCCGGTCGTGGCCCAGTGGAGCAGCCGCATGAGGGCTTCGGCGTTGGCCGCGAGGTGCGCGACGAGATGCTTTCGGGTCCAGCCCGGTAGCGCCGACGGCGCGGCGAAGGCGGCCTCGTCGAAGCCGGCGACGGCGTCCGCGCACAGCTTGGTCCCGGTCGCGACGTACGACAGGGCCGCGGGCAGGTCGCGGCCCATCAGGCGCTCCGGGCCGGGTCGGTGACGACGCGGTTCTCGAGCCGGCCGATGCCCTCGACCTCGGTGACGAGCAGCTCCCCGCCGGCCAGGTACAGCGGGGGCTTGCGGGCGTGGCCGACGCCGCCGGGGGTGCCGGTGGCGATGACGTCGCCGGGGTTGAGCCGGACCATCGTGGAGACGTACTTGACGAGGTCGACGGGGTCGAAGAGCAGGTCGCCGGTCGTGTCGGACTGCATGACGACGCCGTCGACGGAGCAGGTGACCTTCAGCGAGGGCCGGACGCCGCCGACCTCGTCCGGGGTGACGAGCCAGGGGCCGACCGGGGTCGTGGAGTCCCAGTTCTTGCCCTGCAGCCACTCCCGGGTGCGGAACTGCCAGTCCCGGCACGTCACGTCGTTGAGGACCGTGAACCCGGCGATCGCCGTGGCGGCGGCCTCGTCGTCCGCCCGCCGCACCGGCGTCGCGTCGGGTGTGCCGACGACGACGGCGAGCTCGACCTCCCAGTCGAACTCGGTCGTCTCGGCGGGCCGGACGACGTCGTCGGTCGAGCCGACGAGGCAGTCGGCGAACTTCGAGAACAGCGTGGGGTGCTCGGGCAGGTCCCGGCCCATCTCCTGGATGTGGTTCTTGTAGTTGAGGCCGACGCAGACGACCTTGGAAGGTGCGGGAACGACGGGTGCGAAGGTCACTCCGTCCGTCGGGTGCTCCGGCCCGGCGGCCGAGGCCGCCTGCTGCCAGCCGGGCGTCGCGAGGAGCGCGCCGACGTCGGTGAACGGCAGCTCGACAAGGGTGTCGCCCTCGACGCGGACGGCGGCCGTCCGGGAGCCCGTCGAGGACGTCAGGCGGGCGGTGGCGAGCTTCACGAGACGTCCTCCGTGGCGGACTTGAACAGGTTGAGGCGCTCGAAGATCGGTGCGTCGCTGAACTGGAAGAGGTCGAGGGCGCCGGAGTCGGAGTCCGACGCGGAGGCCTGCGAGACGACGGAGAACGGCTGCCACGACGGGACGACGAACAGGTCGCCTCGGGTGATGGACCAGGAGTGGCTGCCGACGGTGACCCGGCCGGAGCCGTCGAAGACCTGGTACACCGACGACCCAGTCTCGCGCCGCGGCGCGGTCTGCGCGCCGGCCGCGATGCGATGGAACTGGGTCCGGATCGTCGGCAGGACGTCGCCGCCGTTCGTCGGGTTGGTGTACCGGACGAGTGCGTGGTCGGGTTCGACGACGCCTGCGAAGCCTTCGCGCTCGAGGGCGAGCTGGTCGGTCAGAGCGGCGTCGGTGTCGACCCAGCGGTAGGCGAGCAGCGGGCTGCCCGCCGTGGACCCGAGCTGAGACACCGGGGCGAGAGCCGGGTGGCCCCAGAGCCGCTCCGACCGGGAGCGCTCGGGTGTCGCGTGCTCGGCCTCGGTGAGCGTGTCCCGGCCGAGGTCGAAGAACTGGCCCTCGACCTCGTACTGGAACGGGATGTCCAGCCCGTCGATCCACGCCATGGGCGTCGAGGCGGCGTTGTGGTGGGCGTGCCAGTGCATCCCTGCCTGCGGCAGGAAGTCGCCGCGCCGCATCGGGACCGGTTCGCGCTCGACGACGGTCCAGACGCCTTCGCCCTCGACGACGAACCGGAACGCGTTCTGGGTGTGCCGGTGCTCGGGGGCGTCCTCGCCCGGCATGAGGTACTGGATCGCGGCCCACAGGGTCGGTGTCGCGTACGGCCGGCCGCCCAGGCTCGGGTTCGCCAGGGCGATCGCCCGTCGCTCGCCGCCACGGCCGACCGGCACGAGCTCGCCGGACAACCCTGCCAGCTCGAGCAGGGTCTTCCACTCCCACAGGTGCGGGGAGGCCTTGGAGACCGGTTCGTGCGGCATGAGGCCGCCGATCTCGGTCCACAGCGGGATCAGCAGAGCCTTCTCGAAGCCCCGGTACAGGTCCTGGAGCTCCGGCGTCACCGGGGGCTGGTCCGGCCCGTCCTTGGCGACGACGGCGAACGGCGGCGTGTCGGTCATGCCCCGATGCTCGTCGCGGGCTCCCCGGCGGGAACATACGATTCTGCACAGCAGAACACCAGGAGGATCGGTGGCCCGCGCGTCTGCCCCGTTCAAGACGCCGCCTGCGTACGCGGTGACGAGTGTCGACCACGCGTTGCGACTCGCGGTCGTCCTGCAGGTCGAGGGGCCGATCACGGTCTCTGCCGCTGCAGAGCGACTGGGGGTCGCGCGGTCGACGGCGCACCGGCTGCTCCAGGCGCTGGTGTACCGCGACTTCGCCGTGCAGGGCGAGGACCGGGTCTACCGGGCCGGCCCGGTGCTCGAGCTCTCGGGCCGCTCCTCGTCGGACGTCGCGCGGCTGCGGGCGGCGGCGCTGGAACCGATGCGCCTGCTCGTCGACACCCTCGGCGAGACGTGCAACCTGTCGGTCCGGATCGGTACGACGGCGCGCTTCATCGCCTCGGTCGAGTGCGACCAAGCGCTGCGGGTCGGCAACCGCGAGGGCATGGTCTTCCCCGCCCACACGGTCACCGGCGGCCTCGTCATGCTCGCCGCTCTCAGCCCGGAGCGGGTCGACGCGCTCTACGCGCCGGAACGGTTCGCCGACCGGGCGGCCGACCGGCCGGACCTGCCCCGCCTGCACCGCGAGCTGCGCGCCGTCCGGCGTACCGGCATCGCCATCAACCTCGAGCGGTCCGAGCGCGGGCTCGCCGCCGTGGGGCGCGCCGTGGTGGACCGTCACGGTGACACGGTCGCGGCCGTCTCGGTCTCCATGCCGTCGGTGCGGTACCGCAAGGACCGCGTGCCCCGGATCGCCGCGGCCCTGGCCGCCGCGGCGGATGCCGTCACGGACGCGCTTTGAGCGGCCGGAAAGCCTTGCCGCGTCAGCCGTCCCGCTCGAGGACCTCGCTGACGAACCGGCGAGCCGGGCCGGCGAGCGCCTCGTGGGCCGCGATGAACCGCTCGTGGGCGTGCGTCCCGGGCCAGCCTCGCGGCAGCAGGTCGGCGGGCAGGTCGGGGTCGCGGAAGGGGAACCGGCGGTAGTCGGCGACGAGGCGGACCCCGACGCGCAGCGACTCGGGCCCAGGCAGCCGGGCGAGGTCGGTGGGGGAGGGCAGGCGGTCCACGCTGGATACGAACTCCAGGTAGTCCCCGGCAAGGGTGTCGAGGTCCCAGCAGCGGGACACCATGTCGAGGTCGGCCGCGCGGCCGCGGGACCGGCAGGTCAAGAGGTCCGCCCGGACGGCGGTGTGTTCGGCAAGCGCCTTCTCGACGTCGTCGAGCCGGTCGTGCGGGCTGAGCCACGTCGACGCCGCGAGGGGGCCGAACCCGAGCCAGGCCAGGGCCCGCCGGAGCTGCTCGCGTTCTGCGCGGTCCTGCTCGGCGACGGTGTAGATGACCATCCGCCACTGGCCGTCCCATGGCGCACGCGCCCGCTCGAAGATGCGCGCGCGCCCGTCGTCGAGCATCCCCAGGGCGCGCGGCGTCACGGCCCAGACCGCCTCCCGGCCCGACCGTCGCGTCTCCAGCCAGCCTTCCTTCCGCAGCCGCGCGAGCACGATCCGGGCGGTCGGCTCCCCGATGTCGAACGCGGAGAGCAGTGCCACGAGGCTCTGGGTCCGGACGGCGCCGGCGAGGTAGCGCAGATGGTCCCCGAACAGGTCGAACACCACCGACCGCGGCTTCATCGTCCTCCTCTCGCGGCCCCGCCCGTGATTGTCCTGGACGCCGGGTGGTCACCGCGCGTCCGAGGCCACGCGGTCTTGCGGCCGTCGACGCACATGTGTCACTGTAGCGCCGTCCGGCTCATAGATGACACATATAAGGGATGCCCGATGCGGATAGCCGTCCTCGGCGGCGGCCCTGGCGGCCTGTTCGCCGCCACGCTGGCCAAGCGTGCCGACCCCGCGCGCCAGGTGACGGTCTTCGAGCGCAACCGGGCCGAGGACACCTTCGGCTTCGGTGTCGTCTTCTCCGACGCGACGCTGGACGGCATCCACGAGGCCGACCCCGTGCTGCGGACCGCGCTCGAGCAGCACGGCGTGCACTGGGACTCGATCGAGGTGCGCCTCCGCGGCGAGCAGTGGCGGTGCGGGGGCAACGGCATGGCCGCAGTGGAACGTCGCACGCTCCTGCGCCTGATGCAGGAACGTGCCGCCGACGCCGGCGTCGACGTCCGCTTCGCCTCCCCGGTCGCACCGGAGGACCTGCTGGGTGCCGGCTACGACCTCGTCGTGGCGGCGGACGGCGCGAACTCCCAGCTGCGCGACCGGTTCGGCCAGGTTTTCGAGCCGACCCTTGTGACGTCGGCCGTGAAGTTCATCTGGCTGGGGACGACGTACCCGTTCCAGGGGCTCACGTTTGTCCACGAGCGCGGCCCGCACGGCGTCTTCGCCGTCCACGGCTATCCGATCGGCGGCGGACGGTCGACCTTCATCGTCGAGACCGACGAGGCGTCGTGGCGCGCCGCCGGGCTGCACGCCTTCGACGTCACGCAGCCGCCGGGGCCCAGCGACGAGGTCTCGCGCGCGTACCTCGAGCAGCTGTTCGCCGGTCAGCTCGACGGGCATCCGTTGCTCGTCAACAACTCCCGCTGGGCCAATTTCCGCACCCGGGGCTCATCGCGCTGGCGGCACCGGGTCGGCGGCACCGCCGTCGCCCTGCTCGGCGACGCGGCGCACACCGCGCACTTCTCCGTGGGCTCGGGCACGAAAATGGCCATGGAGGACGCCGTCGCGCTCGTCGCGGCCCTTGCTGAGCACCCCGGTGACGGCGCCGACGACGTCGACGCCGCCCTCGAGAGGTACGAGGCCGTGCGGCAGCCGCAGGTCGCCCGGATCCAGGGCGCCGCCCGCCCCAGCCTGGCCTGGTGGGAGCACTTCGGCCGCTCCTACGATGCCCTGCCGCCGTGGCAGTTCGCCCACCACTTCCTCACGCGCAGCCTCACTGACGCCAAGCTGAGGCGGCGCGATCCCGCATTCGTCGACACCGCCCACGCCCGCTGGCGCGGCCTGCACGGAGCCGAGCCGCTCGACAGCGCCATCGTCGTCGCCGGGCACCGGGTCGCCCGGCGGACCGCCGTCGTCCGGGCAGGGGCCGCCGTCCTCGACGGGCTCGTCGTCCCGTTGCACGGCAACGGTTCCAGACAGATGCGGCAGTCGGACGGATCCGGGCCGTGGGGGGTCGACGTCGAGGCTCCGGAGTCGGAGGCCGGGATCGCGGCGGCGTCCCGTGCGCTCGCGGACGCCGCGGCGTCCGGTGCCTGCCTGGTCGCCGTCCACGGCGGCACGGCTCTGACGCGCCGGCTGCTCACGGAGGAGGCGCGGCTGGAGCACGGTCTGGTGAGCGTGCTCGTCGACGGCCCGGACGGCGGCGACGACGACGCCCTGACGGCCGTCCTGTCCGGCCGGGCCGACCTCGTCGCCGTGGGCGAGGGCACCCCGTGAGCGGGCTCGGCGCGCTCTTCGCGCCCCGCGGGATCGTCGTCATCGGGGCGTCCCGCGACCCGGGCAAGCTGGGCGCCGTCATGCTCCGGTCGCTGGCCGGGTTCCCCGGCACCGTCGTCGGGGTCAATGCCCGGGACGCCGACCCGGGAGCGGGCCGCTACGCGAGCGTCGCCGAGGCGGCGGACGCCGCCGGTGACCCGCTCGACCTGGCCGTCCTATGCGTCCCGGCGGCCGCGTCCGCGGCGGTCGTGACGCAGGTGGCGGGGGCGGGCGTCCGGGCCGCGCTGGTCTGCTCCGGCGGGTACGCCGAGGCGGGCGGCGACGGGATCGCGCACCAGGCGGCCCTCGTCGCCGCGGCGCTGGGCACCGGCACGACGCTGCTCGGCCCCAACACCTCCGGCTTCGTGGTGCCCGGCCGGGCGCTCACGGCCTCGTTCGTCCCCGGGACGACGGCCCTCGCTGCGGGGCCGGTCGCCGTCGTCGCGGCCAGCGGCGGCGTCAATCACGCGCTCGCCTTCGCGCTCGCCGAGGCCGGCGTGGGCGTCTCGCTCGCCGTGGGGCTCGGCAACGCCGTGGACGTGTCCGCGGCCGACGTCCTGGAGTACCTCGAGGACGACGAGGCCACCGCGGCGGTCGCCCTCCACGTCGAGTCCGTTGCCGACGGGCCGCGGCTGGCGGCGGCCGTCCGTCGCCTCAGCACGCGCAAGCCGGTCGTGGCGCTCGTCGTCGGGCGCAACGACGTCGCTGACTTCGCCCGGTCCCACACCGGCGCGCTGGCCACCTCGTGGCGGACGACCCGGGCCGTCCTGCGCGCCGCCGGTGCCGTTCTCGTGGCCGACGAGCGCGAGCTCGTCGACGCCGTCACCGCGCTGTCGGCCTTCCGGCTGCCCGCCTCGCCCGCGGCGGGGGTCGGGGTCGTGACGGCGCAGGCCGGCCCCGGCCTGCTGCACGTCGACGGTCTGCGCGGCCGCGACGTCCAGTTGCCCGTGCTCGACGAGCGGACCCGGGCGGGCGTGTCCGCGGTGCTGCCGCCGTTGACGTACCAGGCGAACCCGGTCGACACGGGCCGGCCCCGAGCGGGGTTCGACGACGTCCTCGTCGCCGTGGCCGCCGACCCGGGTGTCGACGTCGTCAGCGTCTACGCGCTCAGCGAGCCGGACGCCCTCGACCTGCCCGCGGCTGTGGCCAGCGCGGCGTCCGCCGGCGGGGCGCCGTTCGTCGTCGGGTTGGGGGGACCGCAGGCCGAGGTCGCGCGCCAGCGTGCGGCCCTGCACGCGCTCGGCGTGCCCGCCGTCACCGGCCCCGCCGCCTTGACCAGTGCTGTGGCCGCCCTCGTCGAGGACTCCCGCGCCCGGCACGCCCGCCGGCGGGAGACACCGCCCTCCGCGGCGCCGGCGCCGCCGGACGTCCCCGGCCGTGACCTCGACGAGGACGAGGCCAAGACCTTGCTGGCAGCGCTTGGCGTGCCGACGCCTCCGCGCCGGGTCTGCGCCGACCGCGACGAGGCCCACCGAGCCCTGGCGGAGCTGCCGGGCCCGGTCGCGGTCAAGCTGCTGGACGCCTCGGTGACGCACAAGTCCGACGTCGGCGGCGTCCACCTCGGCGTGCGCGACGCCGCGGCGCTCGACGCAGCCCTGGACGCGCTCGAGGCCGCCGGCGCCCGGCGGTTCCTCGTGGAGACGATGGCCCCGTCGGGCATCGACCTCGTCGTCGGGGCCACCCGCGACCCCGTGTTCGGGCCGGTCGTACTCGTCGGCCTCGGCGGCGTCGTCGCCGAGGCCCTGGACGACGTCGCGCTCGCGCCGGCACCGCTGGACGCCACCGCTGCCGCTGCCCTGCTGGACCAGCTGCGAGCGACAGTGCTGCTCGACGGCTTCCGCGGCGGCCCCGCCGCGGATCGAGCGGCCGTCGGCCGGGTCCTCGTCGCGCTCGGCGACCTCCTGCACGCCCGCCCGCACGTCCGGGACGTCGAGATCAACCCGCTGCGCGTGACGGCGGACGGGCTGCTCGCCCTGGACGCCGTCCTCATCGTCGACAAGGAGCCCGCACCGTGAGCCGCACGCCCGTGAGCCCGCTCTGCGACGGTGTCGTCCCCTGGCCCGACGACCTCGCCCGCGATTACGCCGCACGCGGGTGGTGGCGCGGCCTCTCGCTCGGCACCGAGCTGTTCGCCGTCGCCGACGGACGCCCTGACGCGGTGGCCCTCGTCGACGACGAGGTGCGCCTCACCTACCGCTCCCTCACGGCGCGCGCCGACGCCCTCGCCACCCGCCTGACCGACGAGCTCGGGCTGCGGCGCGAGGACCGGGTCGTCGTCCAGCTGCCGAACTGCTGGCAGTTCGTCGTCCTCACGCTGGCTTGCCTGCGGGCCGGGATCGTCCCGGTGATGGCCCTGCCCGCGCACCGTCGACACGAGATGGCCTACATCGTCGACCACAGCGAGGCGGCCGCCGTGGCGGTGCCGGACGTGCTGCGCGACTTCGACCACGAGGCGCTCGCCGACGAGCTTCGGGCGGACGCCCCGACCCTCGAGCACGTCCTCGTGGTCGGCTCCGCGCCGCGCACCGGGCACGTCGACCTCACGGCACTGTGCGCCGAGCCCGAGGACGCCGACGAGGCGGCCGCGCACCGGGCACGCTGGGACGCCGCCGCACCGGACAGCCGCAGCGTCGCCGTCTTCCTGCTTTCCGGCGGCACGACCGGCCTGCCGAAGCTCATCGCCAGGACGCACGACGACTACGCCTACAACGCCCGGGCCAGCGCGGAGGTCTGCGGTTTGGGCCCGGACGCCGTGTACCTGGGGACGCTGCCGGCCTCGCACAACTTCCCGCTCGCCTGCCCCGGCCTGCTCGGCACGATGCTCGCCGGCGGGCGGACCGTCCTGCTGCCCTCGCCGGAGCCGGAGCGAGTGTTCGCCACCATCGCTGCGGAGGGGGTCACCGTCGCGGCGGCCGTTCCCGCGGTGGCCCAGCGCTGGATCACGCACGCGAAGGAGTACGGGGCCGCGCAGCTGGCCACCCTGCGGCTGCTGCAGGTGGGCGGGGCCCGGCTCGCGGACGACGTCGCCCGCACCGTGCAGCCGGTGCTGGGCTGCCGGCTGCAGCAGGTGTTCGGCATGGCCGAGGGGCTGCTCAACTACACCCGTGACGACGACCCGGACGAGGTCGTCTGTACGACCCAGGGCCGTCCGATGAGCGAGGGCGACGAGGTGCGCATCGTGGACGAGTTCGGCGTGGACGTCTCCGACGGCACCGCCGGTTCGCTGCTCACCCGAGGTCCCTACACGCCGCGCGGCTACTACCGCGCCCCGGAGCAGAACGCCCGAGCCTTCACCCCTGACGGCTGGTACCGCAGCGGCGACATCGTCCGGCGGCGGCCGGACGGCAACCTCGTCGTCGAGGGCCGCGACAAGGACATGATCAACCGGGGCGGGGAGAAGATCAGCGCCGAGGACGTCGAGAATCTCGTCTACCGCAGCCTGCCCCAGGTGGTGCAGTGTGCGGCCGTGGCGATGCCGGATGCCGTGCTCGGCGAGCGTGTCTGCCTGTACGCAGTTCTCGCCGACGGTGCGTCACTCGCGCTCGCGGATGTCCGCGCGGCAGTGCTCGCGGCCGGTGCGGCCACCTACAAGGTCCCCGAGCGGCTCGAGGTCATCCCCGAGTTGCCGGCCACCAAGGTCGGCAAGATCGACAAGAAGGCGTTGCGTCAGGACGTCGTCCGGCGCCTGTCGCCGTCCTGAGCCGTGCGCCTCTCCCGAACGTCCGACGTCGACGAACCGTGGAGAGCGCTGACGAGCCAGGTCCAGCCAGGTCGAGCTGTGTCAGGGTGACGGCCCCGGTGAGCTGCCGTGGGCCGATGTTGCCGTGCCGCGGGTCCGTCAGTCGGCGGCCGGCCCGGGGTCGGGCGGCTCGACGCCGACGACCTGTCCGACGTAGGCCCGCGCCGCAGGTCCGAGCAACGTGTGGACCCTGCGGAACAGGTCGTACGCCTGCGCCCCCGGCCACGGGTCCGGCCGGAGGTCGGGGGGGAGTCTGGGGTCCCGGAAGGGGAAGACGCGATAGGCGCTGATGAGCCCGGTGCGGGCCAGGAGGGCCGGGGCCCCGGATAGTTCCGCCCCCGCGCGGAGCAGGCTTGTGTGGTCACTGACGAACTCGGCGTACTGCCGTGCCAGCGCCTCGAGATCCCAGCAGCGGCGGGCGAGGTCGCGGTCGTGTTCGAGCCCCTCGGAGGCGCATGCCAGGACGTCTACGAGCTCGTCAGTGAGGGAGTCGACAAGGGTGCGCGTCTCCTGCCGTCGATCTCCCGGGGCGAGCCAGGTGGACGTTGTCAGAGCCCCGAAACCGTTCCACGACAGCGACTTGCGCAAGGTGTTGCGCTCCTGCCGCTCGGACTCCGGCACCTGGTAGATGACGAGCGTCCAGGTGCCGGACCACTGGGTCACGGGTGCGGCGAAGATCCGTTCGCGCCCCTCGTCCAGGACGCCGAGCATGCCCGGAGTGAGCCGGTAGAGCGTCTCCCGGCCGATGCGCTCGGTCTCGAACCAGCCTTCGCGCCGGAGCCGGGACAGAGTCACCCGCGTCGTGGGCGCACCGATACCGAAGGCCTCGAGAAGCGTCGTGAGATGACTCAGCCGCACTTCGCCGTCGAGGTAGCGCAGGTAGTCACCGAAGAGGTCGAGGACCAGTGTGCGGGGTCGTTGAGCCACGGGTCCCATAATGCAGTGCGCCTTTCCGGCGCCTCCGACGCCGCTTGCCTCCGACCCAACGGCGAGGGCTGGTCGTGACTGCCGTCACGACCCGCCCCCTTGGACCCTCGACGCCACACCCTGGACCGCTGGCTCAGGCCTGCCGGAGGGCCTCGGCGAGGCCGGCGGGCTCGGTGAACAGCGCCTCGTGGCTCCCGGGCGCCTTCTGGACGGGCACGCTCAGCCGATCGGCGAATCGCTCCCAGCCGTACTCCCCCGGCGGCAGGCCGAGGTCGAGCTCGGACAGCAGGTAACTCGTCTCGATTCCCAAGGCCGGGTCCAGCGGAGTGACCGGCTCGGTGAAGTACTGGAACGGCTGCGGCACGAGCAAAGAGTGCACGATGCGTTGAGCCGCCTCGTCCGCATCGTTCATGAAGCCCTGCTGCCAGACCTCGAACGGCAGGGTCACGGTGTTGTTGCCGGATGCCCCGGCCACCGCGCGGAAGAGGTCCTGGTAGTGCGGCGGGACCTCATCGAAGAGCGACTTGCCCTCGGCGGGCACGAAGGCGCTCCAGTAGACGAGCTTGCGCAGCCGGTCGGCCAGAGCGGGAGCCGCGGCAGTGATCACGTATCCGCCCCAGCTGTGCCCCACGAGCCGGACGTCGTGGAGGTCCTCGCCCACGACCAGGTCCACGACGGCCCGGGCGGTATCGGCGAGGGTGAGACCCGTGGGGTCGTCGCCGTCGGCGAGACCGGGAAGCGTCGGGGTGTAGACCCGGTGGCCGGCAGCCCGAAGGTGCTCGGCGACCGGCCGCCACCCCCAGCCGCCGTGCCAGGCGCCGGTGACGAGAACGAAGGGATCGGTGCTGCTCATGAGCTCACCCCGGTGTGAGTCGATGTAACAATTGATGAACGTAGCGGTGTGACGATGACACAGGTTCCTGGTCTCCGCAAGGGGCGTACCATCCGCGGGTGGCTGCAACGACTCGTGGAAGACCGCGAGATCCCGGCAAGGACCGCGCCGTCCTCGAGGCCGCACTCGACCTGCTCGGCACAGAAGGTCCCGCGTTCACCATGGACCAGGTGGCGACGGCCGCGGGCGTCTCGAAGATGACCGTGTACAGCCGGTGGCGCCGCAAGGAGGATCTCGTCGGTGCCGCGCTCGCACATCTGCGACTGGCGGAGCTTCCGCCCGTGACGGGCGACCTGCGGACCGACCTCGTCGCGGTCCTGGACACGATGCGGCGGCAGTACGTCGACGTGCGCGGGATGACGATCATCGGCAGTTGCCTGGTCGATGAGGCGACCGATGGAGAGCTGCTCCGGATCGTGCGCGAAAGCACCATTCTTCCCCGGCGCGAGCAGTGCACGAACGTGCTTCGGCGGGGGATCGCCGCGGGGCAGGTCGCGGCCGACTGTGACGTCGAGGCCGTCGTAAGCCTGATGTTCGGAGCGCTGTACGCGGACCACCTCGCGGGCCGGGGCTGGGCGGACCCGGCATGGCCGGCGCGCGTCGTGGACCTCATCCTGCCGAGCATCGTTCGCTGATCGGCCGGCAGGCAGGGGATTGACATCCGCCCCTGTCGGGCCCACTCTCATCCCAATTCCTGTACTGCTGAGTACATCAATGGGGATGGAGAGCATGATGGAGTACCTCCGCACAGCCTGGTACCTCGCAGCCTGGTCGGCCGACGTCGTCCCCGGGCGGATGCTTGCCCGGACCCTCCTCGACAGGCCGATGGTCTTCTTCCGAGAACCGAACGGTCTCGTGCACGCGCTCGAGGACCGTTGCCCGCATCGCTCGGCGCCGCTGTCGATGGGACGGCTGAACGGCGACCGCCTCACCTGCGGCTATCACGGCCTGGTGTTCGACAGCACCGGCGCCTGCGTGGGCAATCCTCACGGGGACGGTCGGATCCCGCGCGGTACCTCCGTGCCGACCAGAACGGTCGTGGAGCGGCACGGCGGCATCTGGATGTGGGCGGGCGACGGTACTCCGGACGAACGTCTGATCCCCGACTTCAGCATCCTCGACAGCGAGGACTTCGTCACTCGCCGAGACCACTTGGTGATGGACGCACCGTTCGATCTCATCGTCGACAACCTGCTGGATTGCAGTCACACGAGCTTCTTGCACGACGGGATCCTCGGCAACGAGCAGATGCTCGGCGTACGCACGCAGGTAGTCCAGACGGGCACGACGATCCGCGTCGTGCGGGAGGCCGCATCGGTGCCGCCCCCGGGCATGTTCGACATGCTGTTCGGCCGCGGAGGCCAGCTCGTCGACACCTGGACGGACTTCCGTTGGGATGCGCCGTCCCACCTCCTGCTCGACGTCGGGGTGACGGCACCGGGGGAAGACCGGCGGGCCGGGACCGGCTACTTCGGGACGCACGTGCTCACCCCGGAGACTGCGACGACGACGCATTACCACACCGCCGCGACCCGCTGGGGGTTGCAGCCGGGCACGGACAGCGACGAGATGCGGCTGAAGGTGGCCGACCTGCGTCGCTTCGCCTTCGAGGAGCAGGACGAGCCCATGATCCGCGCGCAGCACCACAATCTGCGCGCCTTCGCTGCGGACGCGCCGCGCCCGATCCTGCTGGAGACGGACGCCGGGGTCGTGCGCTGGCACCGGATCATGGAGCAGCTTCTCGACGCCGAAAGGCCCTCGCCGGCCACGGTGCCGGCGGCCGATCCGAGGTGATCGATCAGCCGCCGCGGAGCCGGATGCGGCTTGTCGAACGTGAGCTGGTGGCGCCCGACGTCGTCCGGCTGCTCGTCGCCCCGGAGTCTGGCCCGCTGGCTCCTGCGCCTCCCGGTAGCCATCTGGACATTGCTGCCGGACCCGACGGCCTGGTGCGTCAGTACTCCGTGTGCGACTCCGACGTTTCGGGGGGGTACGAGTTGGGGGTGCGACTGGACATCGCCTCCCGTGGGGGATCGGCCGCGATGCACGCATTGTCCGTGGGCGACCTCGTCACGGTGGGGGCCCCGCGGAACACCTTTCCGCTGGGCGCCCACGACGGGCCGGTGCTGCTGCTCGCCGCCGGCATCGGCATCACCCCCCTGCTGTCGATGGCCCGTGACCTCGCCCGGCGCGGCGCACACTTCGATCTCCATCACGTCGTCCGGGACCCCGCACGATCGCCGTTCCGTCGTCAGGTCGCGGCCGTAGACCCCGGCGGCCACGTCCACCTCCATCGCGGCGCCGACCGCGCGGGAACCGGCAAGCGGCTGCTGGAGGCCCTGGCGGCCCGTCCGCAGGCCGTCTACATCTGCGGCCCGGCGGCCTGGATGCTCGACGTGGCCGCCGCTGCAACACGGCTCGGGCTTCCGACGCCGGTGACCGAGGCGTTCACGGCAGCGCCGCTCGACACCGAGTCCGCGTTCACGGTCACGCTGGCGAGCACCGGGCAAGAGGTCGTCGTCGGCGCCGGCGAGTCTGCGCTGAACGCCCTGGCGCGCGCCGGGGTAGTCGTCGACAGCAGCTGCGAGACGGGCGTCTGCGGAACCTGTCTCACCGGCGTGCTCGCTGGTCGGCTGGATCACCGTGACCAGTTCCTCACTGTGGAAGAACAGGACAAGCAGGACCGGATGTGCCTGTGCGTGTCCCGCGGAAGAGGTCCGCTGGTGCTGGACCTCTAGTGTCCTGAGGCAGCAATTCGGCGCTAGTCGGTAGGCCGGGGCTAGGAGTCAGAGGCCGCACGGGTGCGTCGCAGATCCGTGGTTATGCCGGGTGGCTCCCTGGCGACACTGACCCGCCAGAGGCCGCTGAAGAGCGCTATGTCGGGCAGTGACGCAGGATTGCCCCGGAGAGTTCGACCTTCCGACTCTCGTCGGAAGGTCGAACCGTGAGCAGTTCGTGAGCAACCGTGAGCAAGCGGAAGCGCATCGAGCGACTGCTCGAGGGTCCTGAATGACGAAACCCCAGGTCAACGACCTGGGTGTGGTGGCCAGGGGCGGGGTCGATCCGCAAGCCTTCCGATTTCAGAGGCCTCGGTCCTGGTCCGCCTGGTGCCACCGCGTCCGCCCTGTCGGTGTTGGTGCAGGTCAGTGAGATTTCGGGATTCCGCCGTGTGTCGGTTGATCCCTGCGCGGCACACCACCTCCCGGTCCCGCCGCGGACAATCCGCGGACAACGCCTGCCGCTCCTGCGGGGCCGGCCGGGTCGGGGGTGGTGTGCCGCCGGACCCCTTGCTGGAGGCCCGGATGCCCACCCCTTCGCTCGCCCTGCCACGCCCAGTCGAACCCCTCGAGCCCCCCGTCGTCAACGACCTCGAAGAACGCATCCCCCGCCGTCCGGCGAGCGCTGGAACGTGTCGGCAGATGCCGTCCCGTCCCGCACGCAGACCGGTGACCACGTCGACGACCTCGAACCGGCGGACCGGCACGACGCCGCTGGGGACACCGGCCGGCATGCGGCTGCGCTGCTGTTGGAGGAGCGGTTCGCGATCGTCCCGGAATGGGTCCTGGACGCCGACATCTCCGACGCCGCGGTCGGGCTGTACGCGGTGCTGCTGAGGTACGGCCAGTCCTCGGGCCGGCGGATGCCGTCGCGGCGAACCCTGGCCGACCGGCTGCGGAAGAAGTCCGTCGACTCCGTTGACAGGGCGTTGAGGGAGCTGGTCGGGATCGGGGCGGTCGAGGTGACCCGCCGTTGCCGGGACGGAGTGAACCTGACCAACAGTTACCTGGTCCGCGCCACCCGCTCAGGGGTTACGGACCGGGCGACGCGGGGGAGGGGTGGCCGCAAGGATGCGGCTACCCCTGGCCGCACGGGTGCGGCCAGGGTGGCCGCACCGGCGCGGCCCAACCCAGAGTTCTTGACCGAGAACACACCTCCTCCCCGCCCCTCCTCCACGGCACCCGATGCCAGGGACGCCGGCGTTGAGAATCCGCACGGCACGCCGCCGCTCGACCGCCGGAGCGGGCGGCGGGCGCAGATGCTGGCCCTCCTGGGTGTCAGCGACCTGGTCGACGTCGCCGCCCGTTGCGCCGATCTGCGACGCCGTCACGGCCTGCCTGCCGGCCTGTGGGATCTCCGGGCGGCTGACGGACGTGGTCGCGGACGCCATCCTCGATCACGGCCTGCCGGCCGCGGCAGCGATCCCGGCCCTGCACGCACTCGCCGCGGACCCCGCAACCCGCAGTCCTGCACGTCTGCGGTGTCCCGGTCCGTGGTGGGACACCGCACCGGCCGCGCAGCGCTCGGGACTTTCCGCTACCGGTGGCGTTGCAGCTACGGATGTCGCCGACCTCGAAGCGGTCTTGGCGGAGGTCGGTGGTCTGCGCGTGGTGCTGCAGCGACGCGCCCGCGGGCAGCTGGCCGCAGAAGGCCTGCCCGTGACCCGTTCCACCGTGACCCTCCGCGCTGTGGAGCTTCTCGGCCGTACCAGCCACGCCGGACAGGAGGGTGACGCAGGTGGAGCTGAGCCGTCCGGCGCTCTGCGATCATGACGTGGAGCCTGGACGGGGAGCGGTGTCGCGGCGTCCGCAGGGCGGGTACGGCGTGACGTGGCGGTCGCCAGAGACAGGGCGGAGCTGCCGCTGTGAGGGCGATGACGCGCCGGATGGCTCAGCGGCGGCCGAGGTACGTGAGCGCCCGGTGCGCGGCGTGCCAGCCGCACATCCCGTGCGCTCCCGGCCCTGGCGGCGTCGCCGCCGAGCAGAGGAACATCCCCGGGATCCCGATGTCGTACGGCGAGAGCGCGTTCCGGACGCCTCCTGCGCCGAGGACGAGCTGACGGACGTCCTTGCGGCCGGTGAGGATGTCGCCCCCGGCGAAGTTCGGGTTCCAGGCCGCGAAGTCCACCGGACGCGTCACCCTCATCCCGACGACCCGGTCACGCAAACCGGGGGCGAACCGCTCGAGCTGGTCGAGCACCGCCTGCGTCGCGTCCCCGTCGTACCCGTGCGGGACGTGCGCGTACGCCCAGACCGGGTGGACGTCGCCCGCGGACCGCTGCGGGTCCGCGAGGTACTGCTGACCCACGAGGACGAACGGACGCCGCGGCATCCGGCCCCGGACGACGTCGAGCTCCGCCGCGGCGACCTCGGCTGCGGTGCCGCCGACGTGCACGGTGCCCGCCTCGCGGGCGGCCTGCGCGGTCCAGGGCACGCCGCCGTCGACGGCGAGGTCGACTTTCCAGGCCCCCGGGCCGCGGCGGAACCGGCGGTACGCCCGGGCGACCCCGCCCGGCAGCCGGTCGCCGAGGACCTGCGCCACCTGGAAGGGGTCGAGGTCGAAGAGCGTCACGTCGGCCGGGGGCAGGTTGGCCGTGCTGCGCACCCGGACGCCCGTCTCGACCTTCCCGCCGGCCTCGAGGAGAGACGCCTCGAGCGCGCGGGCGATCGACTGCGAACCGCGCGCCGCGACCGCCCAGCCATGCCGGTGGCCGGCCGTGAGGATGCCGAGTCCGATGGCCGAGCTGAGCGGCCGGTCGAGGCGGGTGAAGGCGTGTGCCGCGACGCCGGTCCAGAGCGCCCGTGCCTCCTCGGTGCGGAACAGCCGGCCGAGCACCGTCGCCGGGAGCAGGGTGGGCGCCCCGAAGCGCGCCAGCCGCACCGGGTGCCGGGGGACGCCGAGCAGCGGGCCAAGGATGTCCTGGGAGAGAAGGTCGTACCCGGCCACAGGTCCGGCGAGCAGACGGCGCCACGTCGCGCCGTCCCGGCCGAGCCCGGTCGCCGTCCGGGCGACGTCCGTGTGCAGGACGCCGGCCCGGCCGCCGTCGAGGACGTGCGCGCAGTCGACCGGTGCATAGCGCCACGACAGTCCCTGCGCGGCGAGGCCGAGACGTTCGACGACCGGCGAGCCGACCGCCATCGGGTGGATCGCCGAGCAGTGGTCGTGGAGCATCCCGGGCACGAGGCCCTCCCAGGACCGGGTGCCGCCGCCGACCTCGTCGGCCGCCTCGAGGAGGGTCACGTCGACGCCCTCGCGCGCGAGCAGCGCCGCGGCGGCGAGCCCGTTGGGCCCGCCGCCGACGACGAGTGCTGTGCTCATGCAGAGATCTTCGCCTGCGGCGAGGTGGGGCCGGAGACCCAGGGCAGCGGGCCGTCCTTCTCGCGCGTCCACGTGGACGTCAGCGCGACCGGCCCGTCGGGCAGCCACGGCTGGGTGCGGGTGCACTCGGCGACGTCCCACGTGCCGCGCTCGACGACGCCGGTCGCGACGTCGATGAGTTTCCACTCCTGGGTCTTCTTGTGGATCGGCTGCGACTCGACCCAGACGACGAGGAACTCGCCGGGCTCGAAGCCGATCCGCTTCTGGAGCGCCTTGAGGAGGTCCTCGTCGTGGAGATGGCCGTCGCCGAAGTTGAAGCCGATGAGCGAGTTGCAGGCGAACTCGGCCTCGCGGACGGTGCGGCTCTCGATGTCCGGCACTCGGGAGAGCAGCACGGAGAACAGGCCGCGGCCCTGGCTGTGCATGGTGCGCCAGCCGAGCGTCTGCTGCATCGTCACCTCGGCGACCGGCAGCGGGTAGCCCATCGCCTGGAGCTGGTCGACCTGGTTCTTCGTAGGCCGGTGGGCGAGGGTGTTGAGCTTCTCCTCGGCGCCCGGCGCGAACGCCCACGTCGCCGAGGCCCAGTTGCCGGCGTACTGCCGCATCGACGGCAGGAACGACACGAGGTCGGGGCGCAGGTTGCCGAGCACCGGGAAGAAGAGCAGGCCGACGACCAGCGCGGCGAGCAGCAGCGGCGAGGACAGGTCCCCGACGCCGTAGCCCGCGCCCGCCGGGAAGCCCGCGAAGAGCACGACGGTCGTCAGGGCGAACTGGAGGTTCCACTCCTGCGGCACGGCGAGGGCGAACGCGCCGATGATGAAGAAGTGGAAGATCACCATCCCCGCGACGGCGAGCAGGGTGATCGTCCGGTTCGTCGAGAAGAGCAGGACGAGCGGCAGGACGAGCTCGACGACGGTGCCGCCGACGTGCGCGAAGCCGTAGGCGACCCAGGACGGCCGGATGTCGCGCGGGAAGTCGCGGTAGAGGGCCCGCTTGAAGCCGCGGGACGGCAGGCAGGGGCTGTTCGAGAGCATCGGCGGGACGACGTTCGTGAAGTGGTGCCCGAGCTTCGAGACGCCGGCGCCCATCCACACGACGACGATGAGCAGCTTGGCGGCGACGATCATGTCGACGAAGCCGAGGGTGCCGAAGAAGAGCAGCGCCGGGGCGTACTGCTCGGCGCGGGCTGTGAGGAACGCGGTCTTGTCGCGCAGCCCGAGGACGACGAGCAGGCCGAGCGCGACGAGCGAGACGGTCGGGCTGACGAGCCCGGAGGTGTTGTCCGGCAGCGCCTTCGCGAGCGAGTCGGTGACCCGTCCCGGCGTGACGACGAGGACGAGGAGCGAGGCGAGGAAGCCGAGGTACACCGCGACGTCGAAGACCGTCCGGGTGTCGCCGTCGGTGAACGGGACGGCCTTCCACGGCCGGAGCCGGATCGTCCCGGGCCGGGCGTAGAACAGGACGCCGCCGGTCATCGGCTTGAACTTGCCGGCGAGCGGCCCCCACGACCCGGCGATGCCGAGCGCTTCGAGGAACATCGTCCAGGCGACCATCTTCTGCCAGACGACCGGCTCCGCCCACCAGGCGGAGACGTGCCAGGGCGCCCCCAGACTGCTCGTCCACGTCGCGAGCGACAAGCCTGCAACGAGCCACAGGAGGGCGATCTTCACGACGTAGGTCGTGTGGATCATCTTCGGGGTGCCGAAGCCGTACTCGACCCAGTGCAGCGCGAGGGTCTTCGTCCGCTTCATGAGCGGCTCGTCGAGGAACGTCTCGAGGTCGACGGGTGGGAAGTCGCCGGTCTTGAAGCCCATCGCGTGTCCTTCGGGTGGGGGAGGCGGGCGTGGTGCATCCCCTCGCGGCCGGGTGGTCGCGAGGTGTCGGTGGGGGTGGGTCAACCGGTCGGGGCGAGGCTCCGGCGCAGCGTCGGCTTGTCGATCTTCCCGACGGGGTTCTTCGGGAGGGCCTCGACGAGGTCAACCCGGGTCGGGAGCTTCATCCGGGCGAGCCGGGTCGCGCAGTGCACGAGGAGGGCCTCGACCGTCGTCGCGGAGCCGGGACGCAGGGCGACGAAGGCGACGGGGACCTCGCCGAGGACGGCGTCCGGGGCGCCGACCACGGCGGCCTCCACGACGTCCGGGTGCGCGTAGAGCGCGTTCTCGATCTCCTTGGGGTAGATGTTCTCCCCGCCCCGGATGATCATGTCCTTGATCCGGTCGACGAGCACGAGGTAGCCGTCCTCGTCGAACCGGCCCACGTCCCCGGTCCGCAGCCAGCCGTCGACGACCGTCGCGGCGGTGTCCTGCGGGCGGCCCAGGTAGCCGCGCATGACGTTCGGCCCGGAGATGACGACCTCGCCGGTGCCCTCGCGGTCGATCGCGCCGTCCTCGTGGCGCAGCATGACCTGCTGCCCGGGCAGCGGGGGCCCGACGGTGCCGGGCTTGCGGACGCCGTCCGGCGGGTTGAGCGTCGAGGCGCACGTACCCTCGGAGAGGCCGTAGCCCTCGACGAGCGGGACGCCGAACCGTTGCTCGAAAGCATGGATCGCCGCGGCGGGCATCGGGGCGGCGCCGCAGACGACCCGCCGCAGGGACGACGTGTCCGGCGCGACGTCGGCGGGCAGGTTCGTCAGGAGCACGTAGATCGCGGGTACGGCGGAGAAGTACGTCGGCCGGACGCGCTCGACGTCCGCGAAGAAGGTCTCGGGGCGGAACCGTCCCGCGATCGTCGCCCGGCCGCCGGCGAGCAGCGGCGAGAGCACGCTCACGGTGATCCCGTTGACGTGGAACAGCGGCAGCACGAGCAGGGAGTGGTCGGTCCCGTCGAGGCCGAGCCCGGCGACGATGCCGCGGCACATCGCCTCGACGTTCGCGTGGTCGAGCATGACGCCCTTCGGGCGGCCAGTGGTCCCGCTCGTGTAGATGACGAGGGCCAGGTCGTCCGCCCGTGCGGCCGGCTCGACGGGCACCGTCGGCGCGTCCGCGTCGGCGGTGAGCAGCGCCGCGACGTCCAGCGTCGCGGCCGGCGTCACGGCCGGGTCGGCGACGACGACCTTCGCGCCGCTGTCGTCGAGCTGGTAGCCGGCCTCGACCGGGGTCAGGGCCGGGTTGACCGGCGTGACGCAGGCCCCGAGATGCCAGGCGGCGAAGAGCGTCACGACGAGCTCGACCCGGTTCGGCAGGGCGACCGCGACCATGTCGCCGGGCCCGACGCCGGCCGCCGCGAGGTGCCCGGCGGCCGCGCGGACCGCGGCGGCGAACGCCGCGTTGTTCAGGCTCCGGGTGTCGTCGGCGAGGCAGGGCCCTGTCGGGTCCGCGTGCAGCCGCGCCGCCGGCAGGGCCGGGATCGCAGGCGGGGTCGGCATTCGAAGGCTCCGTCGCTCTCGAGGGGCCGGCCGGGGCGCCGGTCCTGAGAGGATCACCGGCGCGGTGCGACCCACGCCATGGACTGCCGTCACGAAGTCCGGACGGATGACTGTGCCTGCGCACCAGGGTCCAAGGTCCCCGAGCGCGGCTAGAGTCGCCGATCGTGCTCACCGAGGAGCTCGTCGCCGAGGCCGCGCGCCGTATCGAGGGCCGGCTCGGCTCCCTCGTGCCCGAGATGACGGATTCGTTCGTCGAGGTCATCCCGGAGTTCCAGCATGACGACGCGGTCCGGCGGCTCATGGTCGCGAGCACGACCGCGAACGTAGAGGCGATCATCGCCCTCCTAGTCCACAAGATCGCCGAGGACGACATCAGCGTGCCGCCCGCGGCCGCCGAGTACGCCCGGCGGTTCGCCCAGCACGGGCTCTCCCTCGAGGGGTTGCTGCGCGCGTACCGGATCGGGCACAACCGGTTCGTCCGCTGGGGGCTCGCCGCGCTCGCCGAGGTGACGACGTCGGCCGAGGAGCTGGCCGGGGCGGGCAACCACCTCGTGCTGCGCACGGACGTCTACATCGACCGGGTCGCCGAGGCGCTGGTCGAGATCTACGAGTCCGAGCGCCGCCGGTGGGACAGCCGCACGGACGCCGCCCGGACCGCCCAGCTGCGCATCGTCCTCGACAACGAGTCGCTGAGCACCCGGTCCGCGCAGGACCTCATCGGCGTACCACTCGACGGCTGGCACGTCGGTGCCGTCGCCTGGCTCGACGACACGACGGCCGACCCGCTCTCGGCGCTGCAGGCGGCGCGCCGTGTCGTCGCGGAATGCCTCGGCCGGTCGGTCGAGACGGTCGTCGTGGACGACGCGACGCTCTGGGCGTGGACCGCCTCGCCGTCCCGGCCCGTCGTCGACGTCGACAGCCTCGCGCGACGGCTCGAGGCCGTCGGCCCGGTCCGGGTCACCCTCGGTTCACCGGCAGCCGGGCTCGCCGGGTTCCGGCAGACGCACCGCGAGGCGCTGCGGGCCAGAGCCGTCGTCCAGGCCGCCCCGTCCGCGCACGGTGGCGTCGTCCGGTTCGACGACGTCGCCGTCGCGGCCCTGCTCACGGACCACCCGGCGGTGCTGCGAGCGTGGGTGCGGCGCGTCCTCGGGGACCTCGCCGAAGACGACGAGGGCACCGCCCGGCTGCGACAGACGGTCCGGGCGCTGCTCACCTGCGGAGGCAGCTACACGGCCGCCGCCGCCCTGCTGCACGTCCACAAGAACACCGTGCACTACCGCGTGCAGCGCGCCGAGGAGCTGCGCGGCCTGCCCCTCGCCGAGGGCCGCCTCGACGTCGAGGTCGCCCTCCTCGTCTGCGAGCTCCTCGGCCCGCGCGTGCTCTCCACCAGCCGCCGCCGGCCCGACTGAGCCGCAGGCCCGACTGAGTCGGCGCCAGGTGGCCCACTCAGGGGAAGGTGCTTCCTTCTGCCGAGCGCCCGTACGTCACCCCATCTCCGACGGTCGCCCAAGGCCTGCGATCACGCGGGCTTGCTTCGGAGGAAGACATCTGCTCAGGGCCGGCCTCGACCTGCGGCGGGTGCTGGCAGCACCGCAGCGTTTTGGGCATCCCTGTCCGGGGCCTGTCCGACGGATCCGCCGGACAGGCCCCGGCGTCGAGAGGTCACAGCAGGGAGGCGCTGAGTCCCCCGTCCATGATCAGGCCGCTGCCGGTGACCCACGACGACTGGGCGTCGCTCGCGAGGTACACCGCCGCCCGGGCGACGTCGTCCGGCGTCCCGTAGCGCCCCTGCTTCATGGTGATGAGATCGTCGAAGCCTCCGTCCGGCAGGCCCAGCAGCTGCTCGAACACGGGAGCCGCGGCCGTGACGAGCTCGGTGCCGATGAACCCCGGGAGCAGGGCGTTGACCCGGACGCCGTGGTCGCGGAGCTCGACCGCAGCGGTCTTGGTCAGGTTGAGCACCGCGGCCTTGGCCGCCGCGTAGTGCGCGATGAGCGCCGACCCGGCCGTCGCGGTGACGGACGAGAGAGTCACGATCGAGCCGCCTCCGGAGGCGATGATCGCGGGGGCCGCGTAGCGGATGCTGAGGAAGACGCCGTCCAGGTTGACCGAGGTCACCGACCGCCACTCCGCCAGGTCCATGCCCAGCAGCGGCACCGGACGCCCCACACCGGCGTTCGGCACCATGACGTGCAACCCGCCGTGCCGCTGAGTGACCGTGCTCACCAGCTGTTGCACCTGGGCCTCGTCGCGGACGTCGCAGGCGACGGCAGACGCGGCACCGATGCTCCTCCTGGCTGCCTCGGCCGCTGCCTCGTCGAGGTCTGAGACGACGACGACGGCTCCTTCGGCGACGAAGGCTTCGGCGATGGCCAGCCCCAGTCCGCGGGCCGACCCGGTGACGACGGCGACCTTGTTCTCCAGCAGCGCTGTCATGGAGAGCTCTCCTTCAGTGAGGGGGCCCGGGGCGGGCGGGCACGACGAGGGCGACAGGCCAGGTGCGCCGGTAGCCGGCGGCGGCCAGGCCGGAACGCTACGGGCGCGCACGCGGCCGCACACTGGTGCAGCGGACCAAGAAAGTCGCCGGGCTTGGGTGGCCCGGACCATGAGCCGGCACGACCGTCGCCGGCTCCGCGACCGGCCGATGTCGCTGCGAGCACCCGCACAGAGGCGTTTCACTCACACCTCGCCAGGCCGAACGTGAGGTCGATGTCGTTGCACGCAACTGGACGTCAGCGAGCCGACCATCTACGGCTGGCGCCAGCAGGACCGGCCGCACCGCGGCCTCCGGACCGGCGCGATATCGACCAAGAAAATCGATCTCGCGGCGGATCGCCCCGAAGTCCCCTCCAACTGAACCTCCGCGGTGCCAGCGACCTGACGCTGCACCCGACTGTCAACGGGTCGGGCCGCTTGGTCATAGGGCTGACCAAGGACTCAAGTTTCTTTCGGCGGTGGACGATCGGTGCGACATGCCCAAGATCGGCCGTCCCCAGCGACTTAGCCCGCTCGACGACTTATCAACTTCCGGTGCGTTGATGCCCGCACTGTAGGCCTCGGTCGGCAGCGCCCTCGAACGTGTCGACGTTTCGATCCCCCGACGGCCGGTGGTGGCTGGTCGGCGTCGGGACCCTCGTGCTCGTCATCGGTTGCGCGATGACGCAGCTCGACTGGGCGCGGACACCGGTCTGGTTCGTGCGGCCGTTGCCTTACGTGGGAGTCCTCCTGCTCGGAGGCACCCGGCCTGGCCGCGTCCGGCGCGGGAGAAGCCATCATCGCCGTGATGATCGTCGCCATGATGTGGTCGGGGTTCGCCCTCGAGCGCCTCGACGTCGGGCTCATGGCCATGCTGTGCAGCGCCGCCCTCTTCGTGGACCGGATCCGTCAGTTCGGAGCCGTGCCTGCGGCCATGTCGGTGCTGCCGGTCGCCGTTGTCGTCGTGACCGCGGGTCTGACGATGAACTGGCTGCGCGCCAGGATGGACGGAGCGGCCCGCGAAGTGGCCCGCGCCCAGGCGGAGACGGCGGAGCTGAGCCTGCAGGCTGCGGAGCAGGAACGGCTCGCCGAGGCCCGCCGGGCAGCCGAGGTGGCCGAGCAGCTGGGCCTCCAGAGCAGGCTGCAGCAGCAGGTCGCGGAGCAGGCTGCGCGGCTGTCGAACGTCGCGCGCCAGGTCAGCGGCAACACCACGTCGGCGGCGGCCGCCACGGAGCAGATGTACCAGGCGTTGCAGGAGCTCACACGAACGGCCGCGGCAACCGAGGGGATCACCGCCGCAGTGGTCGAGCAGGCCGGTGAGGCGGCGGGCGTGATCCGGGACCTGGAGTCCTCGAGCTCGCAGATCATGGCCGCGTCCGACGTCATTCAGGGCATCGCCGAGCAGACGAACCTCCTGGCGCTCAACGCGACGATCGAGTCTGCCCGGGCCGGGGAGGCCGGTCGCGGCCTCGCGGTCGTCGCGGCCGAGGTCAAGGCCCTGGCACGGCAGTCCGGGGAGAACGCGGACTCGATCACGCGGACGCTCAGCGAGGTCCGGGGACAGGTGTCCACCGCGGTGGAACGGGTCGGCCAGATCGCCGCGAGCATGGCAGACCTCTCCTCGCACCACGCGACCCTGGCGGCCGCGTTGGAGGAGCAGGCGGCTGCCGTTGGCCAGGTATCGTCCGACGTCCAGCATGCGGCCGACGAGGTCAAGTCCATGGCGGATGGGATCCGGGCCCTCGAATCAGTGTCCGGAGGCCACTGACAACTGCGCCGTGGAGCCGCGGACGACCTGAAGCGAGCCGCGAGCATCTCTTTCGCCGTTAGGCGGCCAGCGAACTCGCTGGAGGACCGCGTGACCAGCCCGAACGTCGCTCACGAACCGTCCGCACTTTCTGGGCTCACGTCTCGGCGGCAGTTGATCACTAGACGGTATGGGGGTACGGGCTGGGG
>JBQGCR010000188.1:0-3907 GCA_052038585.1 Kineosporiaceae bacterium | reverse complement strand
TTCGGCGTCGCGCTGACCGCCGTCGCGTCCTACCTCGCCAACGTGCGGATCTTCACGGCGACCGAGTCGGGCCTGGCGACGCTGCGCACCCGCGCGTTCCGGCACGTCCACGACCTGTCCGTGCTCACCCAGAACACCGAGCGCCGCGGCGCGCTCGTCTCCCGGGTGACGAGCGACGTCGACACGATCTCGACGTTCGTCCAGTGGGGCGGGCTGCTCCTCGTGAGCTCGGCCGCCCAGCTCCTCGTCGCGACGGTCATCATGGCCGTCTACTCCTGGCAGCTCACCCTGCTCGTCTGGGCGTGGTTCATCCCGCTCTTCCTCGCCTTCGGTCCGATGCAGCGCATCGTGTCCCGCCAGTACGCCACCGTCCGGGTGCGGGTCGGCGACATGCTCGGCGCCGTCTCGGAGTCGGTCGTCGGCGCCGACACGATCCGGGCGTACGCGGTCGAGGAGCGCACCGCCCAGCGGCTCGACACGAGCATCGAGGCGCACCGCAGGGCCGCCGTCCGCGCCCAGTTCCTCGTCGCCGGCACGTTCTCCAGCGGCGTCCTCGCGACCGGGCTCGTCGTCGCGCTCGTCGTCGTCGTCGGCCTGCTCACCGGCGTCGACGGCGACCTGACGACGGGCCGGCTGCTCGCCTTCCTCTTCCTCGTCCAGCTGTTCGTCGGGCCCGTCCAGATGGGCACCGAGGTGCTCAACGAGCTGCAGAACGCCGTCGCCGGGTGGCGGCGGGTCCTGGCGATCCTCGACACCCCCGCCGACGTCGCCGAACCCGGCGACGACGGCGTCGTCCTGCCGCGCGGCCCGCTCGTCGTCGACTTCGAGGACATCGGCTTCGCCTACCCCGGCGGGCCCCCGGTCCTGACCGGCGTGAGCCTGCACGTGCCGCCGCGCACCCGCGTCGCCGTCGTCGGGGAGACCGGGTCGGGCAAGACGACGCTGGCCAAGCTCCTCACCCGGCTCATGGACCCCTCGACCGGCCGGGTGCTCCTCGACGGCGTCGACCTGCGGACCGTCCGGTTCTCCTCGCTGCGCGAGCGGGTCGTCATGGTCCCCCAGGAGGGCTTCCTCGTCGACGACACCCTCGAGGCGAACGTCCGGTGGGGCGCGCCCGCCGCAGGCCGCGACGACGTCGCCCGGGCGCTGGCCGACCTCGGGCTCGACGAGTGGGCGGCCGGGCTGCCGCGCGGGCTCGACACGTCCGTCGGGCAGCGCGGGGAGTCGCTCTCGGCCGGCGAGCGGCAGCTCGTCGCGCTCGCCCGCGCCTACCTGGCCGACCCCGACCTGCTCGTCCTCGACGAGGCCACGTCGGCCGTCGACCCGGCCACCGAGGTCCGGCTCCAGCGGGCGCTCGACGGGGTGACCCAGGGCCGGACGTCGGTCGCGATCGCGCACCGGCTGAGCACCGCCGAGGCGGCCGACCTGGTCGTCGTCGTCGACGCGGGCCGGGTGGTCGACGCCGGCCACCACCGCGAGCTGCTCGAGCGGTGCCCGGTGTACCAGCGGCTGCACGCCTCGTGGGCGGCGCAGCAGCGCCCGCACCGAGGGACGCACTGAGGCCCGCCCGCGCGCGGGTGGGAGGATGTGCGGCGTGTCCCGCATCCTCGACTCCCAGCTCGACCCCGCCGTGGCGGCGCGCCTCAAGCGTGACGCCGACGGCCTCGTCTGCGCCGTCGTCCAGGCCGTCGACACCCGCGAGGTGCTCATGGTCGGCTGGATGGACGACGAGGCGCTGCACCGCACGCTGACCAGCGGCCGCGTGACCTTCTGGAGCCGCAGCCGCGGGGAGTACTGGCGCAAGGGGGACACCTCGGGACACGTCCAGCACGTCCACGGCGTCGCGCTCGACTGCGACGGCGACACCCTGCTCGTCACCGTCGAGCAGGTCGGCGCCGCGTGCCACACCGGCGCCCGCACGTGCTTCGACGGGCGGGACCTGCCCGTCGCCGGGGGTGCCGCGTGACCACGACGGCGCCCGACGTCACCGCCGCGGACGTCCCCCTCGGGCAGACGTGGCCGTCGGCGGAGACCTTCCGCTCGCTCGCCCTGGCCCACGACCGGCGCGTCATCCCCGTCGTGCGCCGCTTCCTCGCCGACGACGAGACGCCGGTCGGGGTCTACCGCAAGCTCGCCGGGAACCGGCCGGGCACGTTCCTCTTCGAGTCCGTCGAGCAGGGCCAGTGGTCGCGCTGGAGCCTCGTCGGCGCCGCGAGCGCCGCGACGCTCACCGAGACCGAGGGGCAGGCGTCGTGGATCGGCACCCCGCCGGTCGGCGTCCCGACCTCGGGCGACCCGCTCGTCGCGCTGCGCGAGACCCTCGCGGCCCTGCGCACCCCTCCCGTCGAGGGGCTGCCCCCGCTGCGCGGCGGCATGGTCGGGTTCGTCTCGTGGGACGCCGTCCGGCGGTGGGAGCGGCTGCCCGACGCGCCGGTCGACGAGCTCGGCGTGCCCGAGCTGTCCATGAGCCTGGCGACCGACCTCGCCGTGCTCGACCACGCCAACGGCACCGTGACGCTCGTGGCCAACGCCGTGAACCACGACGCGACGGACGAGCGGATCGACGAGGCGTACGCCGACGCCGTCGCCCGGCTGGACCGGATGACCGCCGAGCTCGCCGCCCCCGCCCCGAGCACCGTCTCGGTGCACGCGGGGCCGGACGCCCCGGACGCGCCCCGGCCGCGTCACCGCAGCACCCGCGAGGAGTACCTCGAGGCCGTGCGGCGCGGGAAGGTCGGCATCGTCGACGGCGAGGTGTTCCAGGTGGTCCTCGCCCAGCGGTTCGACGTCGACTGCCCCGTCGACGCCCTCGAGGTGTACCGGGTCCTCCGGTCGACCAACCCGAGCCCGTACATGTACCTGTACCGCACCGTCGACGCGACGGGCCGCCCGCTCGACGTCGTCGGCTCCAGCCCCGAGGCGCTCGTCACGGTGACCGACGGGCGTGTCATCACCCCCCCCATCGCCGGCACCCGGCCCCGCGGGCGGACGCCGGCCGACGACGCCCGCCTGGCGGAGGACCTGCTCGCCGACGCCAAGGAGCGCGCCGAGCACCTCATGCTCGTCGACCTCGCGCGCAACGACCTCGGCCGGGTCTGCCGCCCGGGCTCGGTCGAGGTCGTCGAGTTCATGGAGGTCGAGCTCTACAGCCACGTCATGCACCTCGTCTCGACCGTCGAGGGAGACCTCGCCGCGGGGCGCAGCGCCTACGACGTGCTTCAGGCGACGTTCCCCGCCGGGACGCTGTCCGGCGCCCCGAAGCCGCGCGCCATGGAGCTCATCGACGAGCTCGAGCCCGTGCGCCGGGGGCTGTACGGCGGCGTCGTCGGCTACCTCGACTTCGCCGGCAACCTCGACCTCGCGATCGCGATCCGCACGGCGCTCGTGCGCGACGGCGTCGCCCACGTCCAGGCCGGGGCCGGGATCGTCGCGGACTCGGTGCCGGAGAGCGAGCACGAGGAGTGCCGCAACAAGGCCGCGGCGGTGCTGCGGGCCGTCGCCACGGCGACCTCGCTCACCCCCGTCCGGCCGGGCGGCGCGTGAGCGGCGCCGAGCCGGGGCGGGCCCGGCGCCTGCTCGCGACCCGGCGGGGGGTCGTCGTCCTGCTCCTCGCGGCCGGCGGCCTGCTCGTGCTGTCCGTCGGCCGGACGTGGGTCTCCGGGACGGCCGAGGGTGTCGCGAGCACGGCCGTGTCCGTCAGCGGCCGGGAGGCCGCGCCCGCGGCCGTCGCCGCGGCCTTCGTCGTCCTGGCCGCCGCGGCGGCGATGACGACGGCCGGGCGCCTCGTGCTCCGGCTCGCGGCCGGGGTCGTCGTCCTCGGCGGTCTCGCCGTCGCCGCCGCGTCCGCGGGCGCCGTCGCCGACCCCGCCGCGGCGCTGCGCCCGGCCGCCGCCACCGCGACCGGGGT
>JBQGCR010000187.1:0-8300 GCA_052038585.1 Kineosporiaceae bacterium | reverse complement strand
CGACGACCTGCTCGTCGTCGACGGCGGGTCGGTCGACGCGACGGCGGCCCGCGCCCGGGCCGCCGGGGCCCGGGTGGTGCACGTCGGCGACGTGCTGCCGGGCGAGCCGGTCCGCCCCGGCAAGGGCGAGGTGCTGTGGCGCTCGCTCGCCGCCACCGACGCCGACCTGCTCGTCTTCGTCGACGCCGACCTCGTCGACGTCGACCCGCTCGTCGTCGTCGGCCTCCTCGGCCCGCTGCTCACGGTCGACGGCGTGCACCTCGTCAAGGGGTTCTACCGCCGGCCGCTGCGCACCGAGACGCTCGAGGCGGCCTCCGGGGGCGGCCGGGTCACCGAGCTCATGGCCCGCCCGCTGCTCGCCCGGTTCGCGCCGCTGCTGTCCGGCGTCGTCCAGCCGCTCGGCGGCGAGTACGCCGCGACCCGCGACCTGCTCGTCTCGGTGCCGTTCGCCGCGGGGTACGGCGTCGAGGTGGCGCTGCTCCTGGACACCGTGGCGACGCGCGGGCTCGACGCCGTCGCCCAGGTGGACGTCGGCGTCCGCAAGCACCGCAACCGGTCCCTGCTCGACCTCGGGGTCATGGCGACCCAGATCCTGCGGACGGTCCTCGACCGCTGCGGCGCGGACGGCGACGACGACGCCGAGCTCGTCCAGTTCGCCCAGCACGACGGCCGGTGGACGCCGCGCACGCACGTCGTGACCCTGGCGGACCGGCCGCCCCTGTCCACCGTCGCCCCCGGCCACGGCCGGCGTGGGAGCATCGGGACGTGACGACCTTCTTCGTCCTCGCGCTCGTGGCGCTCGTCGGCGTCGTCGTCGGCGTCGCCGCCGGGCGGATCGGCGGCGGCCTGGCCGACCCGGTGACGTCGCTGCCGCGGCGCGGCCTGCCCGAGGGGCCGCTCGGCGCGGCGGAGCTCGACGCCCTGACGTTCGAGCCGGCCCTGCGCGGTTACCGGATGGACCAGGTGGACGCCGCGGTGGACCGGCTCCGTGCCGAGCTCCTGCGCCGGGACGCCGAGCTCGACGAGCTCCGCGCGGCCGCGGACGAGCGGGCCGCCCACGGCGCGACGGGCCTGTCCGCGGACGTGCCGGCGGACGGGCGGTGACCCGCTTCACGGTGGAGCGCGACGTCCGCGCGCCGGCCACCGTCGTCTGGGCCGCCCTCGTCCACTGGCCGGACCACGGGCGCTGGGCGCCGCTCACCCGGGTCGAGGTGCTCACCCCGACCGGGGAGGGCGTCGGCGCGCGCTTCACCGGCCGCACCGGGGTCGGCCCGCTGGCCTTCGACGACCTGATGGAGGTCGTCACGTGGACCCCGCCGTCCGGGGACGGCGACGGCGACGCCGCCGGCCGGTGCGAGGTCGTCAAGCAGGGCCGGGTCGTCCTGGGCCGCGCCTGGTTCACCGTCACCCCGCGCACGCTCGGCGGCCGCCCGGGCTGCCGCGTCGTCTGGGACGAGGACGTCGAGGTCGCGCCCGTGCTCCTGACCCGGCCGTTCGGCCCGCTGCTCGCCGCGGGCGGCCGGGCCGGCTTCGCCCGGATGCTCGCGCTCATGGCCCGCGAGGTGGAGGCGCGCGCGGGGGAGGCGGCGTGAGCGCCCCCGCCGCGCCGGACCTCGTCGTCGGCGACGACGGGCTCGCCCGCTGCCGCTGGGGCAGCGCCCCGCACGACTACCGGGTCTACCACGACGGCGAGTGGGGCCGGCCGGTCCACGGGGAGACCGCGCTCTTCGAGCGGTTCACCCTCGAGGCCTTCCAGTCCGGGCTGTCCTGGCTGACGATCCTGCGCAAGCGGGAGGGCTTCCGCGCGGCGTTCGCCGGCTTCGACGCCGACGCCGTCGCGGCCTTCGGCCCGGCCGACGAGGAGCGCCTGCTCGCCGACGCCGGCATCGTCCGCAACCGGGCCAAGGTCGCCGCCGCGCTCGCGAACGCCCGCGCCGTCGTCCGGCTCCGCGACGCCGTCGACGGCGGCCTCGACGCGCTCGTCTGGTCCTTCGCCGCGGACGGCGACCGGCCCGCGCCGGTCACCTTCGCGGACGTCCCCGCGACGACGCCGGCCTCCGTCGCGCTCGCCAAGGCGCTCAAGCGGCACGGCTTCGTCTTCGTCGGCCCGACGACCGCCTACGCGGCGATGCAGGCGTGCGGGCTCGTCGACGACCACCTCGCGGGCTGCCACGCCCGCGGCGCGGGCACCGCGGCGTGAGCGCCGACCTCGACCGGCCCCCGGTCGCCGGCCGCACCGCGCGGGCCGCCGCCTGGTGGCACGCGCGGGCGCCGTGGGAGCAGGCGCTGCTCGTCTACGCGGTGACGCGGCTGTGGGGGCTGTTCCTCCTCACCCGGGCCGGGCTGCACCAGGCCGAGAGCGTGTGGACCGGACCGGACCCGTCGTACTTCGACATGACGGACAACTGGGACGGCATCTGGTACCGGACGATCGCCGAGCAGGGTTACCCCGCGGACGTGCCGCGCGACGACGGCGGCCGGGCGTTCCAGAACCCGTGGGCGTTCTACCCGCTCTTCCCGTTCCTCGCCCGGGCGCTCATGACGCTCACCGGCCTCGACTTCGCGCCGGTGGCCTCGACGCTCGCGCTGCTGCTCGGGGCGGCGGCCGTCGTCGTCCTCCGCTCGGTCGTCGAGCACGTCGCCGGCCGCGGCCTGGCGCTGTGGACCGTCGTCCTCGTCTGCGCCTTCCCGTCGGCCGTCGCCCTCCAGCTCGCCTACACCGAGAGCATCGCGCTGCTCCTGCTCTGCTGCCTGCTGTGGTGCCTGCAGCGGGGCCGGTACGGCCTCGCCGTGCCCGTCGTCCTGCTCATCGGCGTCGCCCGGCCGATCGGGGTGCCGGTCGCCGCCGTCGTCGCGCTGCACCTGCTGCGCCCCTGGCTGCCGGCGCGCGTGCTCGGCGTGCCGACCGGGGGCGGCGGCCGGCGGCCCGAGGGTGCGGCTCTCGCGGTCCGCGGGGCCCTGCTCGCCGCGGCGGGGGCCGCCGCCTTCGCGTGGCCGGTCCTCGCCGCGCTCGCGACGGGGGAGCGGCAGGCCTACACCGACACGATGGCCGCGTGGCGGGGCAGCGCGCAGATCGAGCCGTTCCGCCCGTGGTGGGGGACGGCGCAGTTCTACGCCGGGGACGTCGCCGGCCCGCTCCTGCTCCTCGCCGCCGCCGCCGTGATCGCGTGGGCGCTCACCCGGCCCGTGGCCCGCGTCGTCGCCGGCGACCTGCGCGCCTGGGCGGGCTTCTACCTGCTCTACCTCGTCGCCGTGCTCGACCCGGGCACGAGCCTGCCGCGCTACCTGCTGCTGGCCTTCCCGCTCGGCACCCTGACGGCGGCGGTCGCCCGCGACCGCGCGTACCGGGTCGCGGTCACCGTGGCGTTCCTCGCCGGCCAGGTCGTCTGGGTCGTGTGGCTGTGGCGCTTCGTCCCGCCGTCGGACCTGCCGCCGTAGGCGCCGTCGACCGCCGTCAGTCGCCCTCGAAGACCGGCCGCTCCTTGGCGAGGAAGGCCGCGACCGCCCGGTGGTGGTCGCGGCTCGCGCCGGTGAGCGCCATGAGGGTCTCCTCGTGCGCGAGGGACTCCTCGAGACCGTGCGTCGCGGAGAACGCGACGGCGCGCCGGATCGAGGCGAGGGCGAGCGTCGGGCCGGCGGCGAGCCGGCGGGCGGTCTGCGCCGCGACGGCGCCGAGCTCGGCGTCGGGGACCACCTGGGTCGCCAGCCCGATCTCGAGGGCCTCGGCCGCGCCGACCGTGCGGGAGGACAGCAGCAGCTCCATCGCCCGGGTCGGGCCGACGAGGCGCGGCAGCCACCACGACGCCCCGGTGTCGGCCGAGAGGGCCACCCCGGCGAACGCCGTGGTGAACGACGCGGACTCGGCGACGAGCCGCACGTCCGCCGCGTAGGTCAGCGAGGCGCCCGCCCCGGCCGCGGCGCCGTTGACGGCGACGACGACGGGCTTGGGCATCGTCGCGAGCGTCGTCGCGATGGGGTTGTAGTGCTCGGCGACCGTCGTCCACAGCGTGGGGTCCTCGCGCCGCTGCAGCTCGACGTGCTCGCGCAGGTCCTGGCCCACGCAGAACGCGCGCCCGGTGCCGGTGAGCAGCAGGCACCGCACGGACGGGTCGGCGGCGACGTCGGCGAGGGTGTCGCGCAGGAGCACCTTCGTCGCGAGGTCGAGGGCGTTCATCGCCGCGGGCCGGGCCAGGCGGACGGTCGCCACGCCGTCGGCGTCGGTGCGGACGACGGGAGGTCCGTCGGGGGCGGTGCCCTCGGAGGGCGTCGGGGAGGTGGTCGTCACCGCGCCAGTGTGCCCGGTGCGCGCCGGTGCGCCGCGCCGGAGGACGGCGTTCGTTTCGTGCCACGCCGTCCGGGCGGGATAATGGTGTCCAGAAGGCCGCCGGTACCCGTGCACCTCGCGGGTCCGGCGCGCCCGGCGCGCTCCTGCCGGGCGCCGATGACGACGAAGGGATGGCGCGCATGGCGGCCATGAAGCCGAGGACCGGCGACGGCCCGCTGGAGGTCACCAAGGAGGGTCGCGGCATCGTCATGCGCGTGCCGCTCGAGGGTGGCGGCCGGCTGGTCGTCGAGATGTCGGCCACGGAGGCCGGCGAGCTGGGCGACGCGTTGAAGGCCGTCGTCGGCTAGGTTCCCGACTCGCTCCCGACGGGGCCCGTCCCACGCTGGGGCGGGCCCCGTCGGCGTCCCTCCCGCCGCCCGCGCCGGCCGCCTCGGTAGGGTCGCGACGTGACCCTGACGCACCTGGACGCCGTCGGACCCCTCGACGCCGCCGCGCTCGTCGACGAGCCCGGGGACGTCCTCGCCCTGGCCGCCGGCACCGGCGTCGCCCGGTCCGTCCTCGAGCGGCTCGGCGTCGACCACGACCTCCTCGTCGCCGCGGAGGGCTTCTCCGGCAAGGCCGGCGCGACGCTGCGGGTGCCGCTCGCACCGGGGAGCCGGCGCACCCTGCTCGTCGGCACCGGGGACGGCTCCGAGACCGACCTGCGCCGCGCCGGCGCCGGCCTCGGCCGAGCCGTCCGCGGGCGGGACGTCGTCGTCACGACGCTGCTCGCCGGCCTGCCCGCGGGCCCGGCGACGGCGGCCGTCGAGGGCTTCCTCCTCGGCGGCTGGGCGCCCGCCGCGACCGGCACCCGTGACCGCTCGGACGGCCGGCCCGCCGGCACCGCTCGCCTCGTCGGCGCCCGCCCCGACGCCGTCCGGCGCGGCGCCGTCCTCGCCGGGGCCACCGCGCTCGCCCGCGACCTCGCCGTCACGCCGTCGAACGTCAAGAACCCGGCCTGGATGGTCGAGCGGGCCCGCGAGGCCGCGGCCGCCGGCGGCCTCGACGTCGACGTGTGGGACGAGGTCCGGCTGGCCGCCGAGGGGTTCGGCGGCCTCGTCGCCGTCGGCGGCGGCTCGGCGACCCCGCCGCGGCTCGTCCGGCTCGACCACGTCCCGGACGGTCCCGGCGCCCGCAGGCCGCCCGTCGTCCTCGTCGGCAAGGGCATCACGTACGACACCGGCGGCCTGAGCATCAAGCCACGCGAGGCGATGGTGCCGATGAAGACCGACATGAGCGGCTCCGCGGCCGTGCTCGCCGCCCTCGCCGCCTGCCGGGCGCTCGGCGTCCGGCGGCACGTCGTCGGCCTGCTCCCCCTGGCGGAGAACGCCTTCGGGGCCGCGTCGTACCGCCCGTCGGACGTCGTCACGCACTACGGCGGGACGACGAGCGAGGTCGCGAACACCGACGCCGAGGGCCGGATGGTGCTCGCCGACGCCCTCGCGTACGCCCTGACCCTGCGGCCCGCCCTGCTCGTCGACGTCGCGACCCTCACCGGCGCGGCGACCCTCGGCCTCGGCCGCCGGCACGCCGCGCTCTACGCCACCGACGACCGGCTCGCCGCCGCGCTCGAGACCGCCGCGGCGGCCAGCGGCGAGCGGGTCTGGCGGATGCCGCTCGTCGAGGACTACCGGCCGGCGCTCGACTCCGACGTCGCAGACCTGCGGCACGTGCCGTCCTCGTCGGCGTGGGGCGGCGGGTCGATCACCGCCGCCCTCTTCCTGCGCGAGTTCACCGGCGGCCGGCCGTGGGCGCACCTCGACATCGCCGGCACCGCCCGCTCCGACGCCGCCGAGCACGAGGTGCCCAAGGGTGCCACGGGCTTCGGCGCCCGCCTGCTCCTGCGCTGGCTCGAGACCCTGAGGTAGGTCGACATGTTCGGACTGTCCGCCCGCTGGTCGCTCGCCGAGGCCCCCGAGGGCGTCGAGCAGGCCCTGCGCGAGTACGTCGCCGGGCCCTCGCTCGAGCGGTTCTCGGGGATGGCCGGGCTGCGCTTCAAGACGTGGCGGATGCGCCCCGGGGAGTGGTTCGAGGGCACGTACGTCTGGGAGACCGCCGCCGCCCGCGACGAGTTCGCCGATGCCTTCGTCGCCGGCGCCCCGACCGCCCCGGTGACGCAGGTCGTCGGCAGCCCGCCGGTGCTCGTCGAGCCGTGGGAGGCCGTCGCCGTCGCCGAGGGCGGGTCCGGCTTCGCGACCGGTCCCGGGCCGGGCTCGGTCTAGCGCCGGCTAGGCCCGCTTGACCGCGAGGAGCAGGCCGTCGCCGCTGGCGACCATGGCCGGCACGAGGGCCGGGTCGTCCCGGACGGCCTTGCCCATCTCGCGGATCGCCGTCGTCTGCTCGTCGCGCTGCGCCGGGTCGGCGACCTTGTCGTGCCACAGCGCGTTGTCGACCGCGAGCATGCCGCCGGGGCGCAGGAGGCGCAGGGCCTGGGCGAGGTAGGCCTGGTACTCGGTCTTCTCGGCGTCGAGGAGCACGAGGTCGTACGCGGCGTCGGCGAGGCGGGGGAGCACGTCGAGCGCGCGGCCGGGGATGAGCCGCACGCGGTTGGACCGGATGCCGGCCTCGGTGAAGGCCTGGCGCGCGGCGCGCTGGTTCTCCACCTCGATGTCGATCGTCGTCAGGACGCCGTCGGAGGGCATCCCGCCGAGCAGGTAGAGCCCGGAGACCCCGGCGCCGGTGCCGATCTCGACGGCGGCGCGGGCCGGCAGCGCGGCGGCGGCCCGGCGCAGCAGCGCCCCGGCGCCGGGCAGGACGGGGGTGCAGCCGAGCTCGCGGCCGCGGGCCCGGGCGCGCTCCGTCACGTCGTCCTCGACGGCGAAGTTCTCCGCGTAGGCCCAGGTCGCGGGCGTGGGTGCGCTCATGGTCCCAACCCTAGTGCGCGGGAACCGGGCCGCCGACCGGTCCGTTGGGCGGGACGGAGCACGAGGGCCACCCGGCCGCAACTGTCAGGGAATTCCCAGGCGGTGCGGGGGTTGTCCCGAGTGCACCGGGTCCGTCCGTGGTCGATCCTTGGAGGAACGGTGTCGGCGTTCGCGATGCCGATCGCGCGAGTCACCCCACGCGCAGGGCTGGGGGAGCGCGGTCTTCGCCGGCGAGGAGGTGCCCGGGTGGACGACGTCCCCGAGGTCCGGACGCAGGACGGCGCGCAGGACGCGCCCGTCTGGACCCCGCCGACGTGGGAGGAGGTCGTGCGCGAGCACAGCGCACGGGTCTACCGCCTCGCCTACCGCCTCACCGGCAACCAGCACGACGCCGAGGACCTCACGCAGGAGGTCTTCGTCCGGGTCTTCCGCTCCCTGAGCAGCTACACGCCCGGCACGTTCGAGGGCTGGCTGCACCGGATCACGACGAACCTCTTCCTCGACCAGGCCCGCCGCAAGCAGCGCATCCGGTTCGACGCGCTGCCGGAGGACGCCGAGAGCCGGATGGCCGGCTCCGACGTCGGCCCCGAGCGGATGTGGGAGCACAACAACCTCGACCACGACGTCCAGGCGGCCCTCGACACGCTGCCGCCGGACTTCCGGGCCGCCGTCGTCCTGTGCGACATCGAGGGACTGTCGTACGAGGAGATCGCCGCGACCCTCGACATCAAGCTCGGCACCGTGCGCTCGCGGATCCACCGCGGCCGCGCCCAGCTGCGCGAGAGCCTCGCCCACCGCCGGCCCGGCCTCGCCGCGACGGGCACGCCCGCCGTCGCGGAGGGGGGCCTGTCGTGACCCACCTCGGGGAGCGCGTGGCCGACCTCGTCGACGGCCAGCTGTCGCCCGCCGACGCGGACCGCGCGCACGCCCACCTCGCCGGGTGCCCGTCCTGCCGCGAGCAGGTCGAGGTCGAGCGGCTGACGAAGCAGCGCCTCGCCGCGCTGCCCGACGTCGCCCCCTCCGGGGACCTCATGGCCTCGCTGCTGCGGCTCGGCGGCCCGGCCGGCCCGCTGCCCCCGCGCCCGGAGCACCTCCCGGGCACGGCCCGCCCC
>JBQGCR010000186.1:0-4095 GCA_052038585.1 Kineosporiaceae bacterium | reverse complement strand
GGCGTCCCCCTCGGCGGGGAGGACCTCGACCGGTACTCGGGGCCACCCCGGCTCGTCCGGGCGACGGGCACCGAGCCGTTCGACACCGTCGCCGGCGGGGAGCCCGTCGTCGAGCACCCCGAGCCCGGCGAGGTCGTCTGGTGCGACGACGCGGGCGTGACCTGCCGCCGGTGGAACTGGCGGCAGGCCCGCCGGACGGCGCTGCACGAGGGCACGACGAGCGCGCTGTTCATCCTCGACGCGCTGGCGCCGCTGGACGACACCGCGCTCGAGGCGGCCGGCGTCGCCCTCGTCGAGCACCTGGTCCGGCTGGGGCCGGCCGTGCGGACGGCCCGCCGGACCGTCCGTCCACTCAGCTGACGCCGTGCGCCCAGGCCCGCAGGTCGGCCAGGGTGACGTACGGACCCAGATGTGCCGCACCGCGGTTCGCGAGGACCTCGACGGGGTCACGGTCCGGGTCGCCGAGCTCGGAGACGACGGCCACGGCCTCGCCGAAGTCCTCGTCGCGGGTGTAGCCGTTGACGGTGACGAGGCACCGCAGGCCGGCGGCGTGGGCCGCGCGCAAGCCGTTGCGGGAGTCCTCGACGACGAGGGTGTCCGCCGGGTCGAGCCCGAGCTTGTCGACCGCGAGGAGGTACACCGCGGGGTCCGGCTTCTTCGCCGGGACGACGTCGCCGGCGAAGACCGGCACCTGCGCCGCCACCGACGTGCCGACCGCGTGCTCGAGGACGGCCCGCACGGACTCCTCGGCGGACGTCGAGCAGACCGCGACGGTCCACCCCGCCGCGACCGCCTCGGTGATGACCCGGGCGATCCCGGGCCGCGGCGGGAGCGCACCGTCGCGCACCATCCGCTTGAAGACCGCCGTCTTGTGGGCGTGCCAGCGGGCGAGCACCTCAGCGCGCCCCTCGGCGTCGGCCGGGACGCCGGCCGCCTCGGCGAAGGCGGGGTCGGTGAACAGGCTCGCCATGCGCTCCTTGCCACCCCCGATCCGCAGCCGGCGGCCGTACTCCTCGACGTCCCACCGCACCGGGAGGCCGAACTCGGCGAAGGTCGCGTTGAACGCCGGCAGGTGGCCGTAGCGCTCGGTGTCGGCGAGGACGCCGTCGCAGTCGAACAGCAGCGCGGTCATCAGGCCCGCCCGGAGCTGCCGAAGGTGCGCATGTGCGTGCGGGCCATCTCGACGACGGCCGCCTTCTGCGCGACGAACAGCGACGGCGGGTCCCAGGAGTTGCGCTCCTGCGCCCCGAGGAGGAACTCCAGGCTGGCCTTCATGAACGCCTCCTTGAGCGCCGTGGAGATGTTCACCTTGGCGCAGCCGCGGGCGATGAGGTCGCGGAACTGGTCCTCGGACAGGCCCGTGCCGCCGTGCAGGGCCATGGGGACACCGGTCGCGGCGACGAGGTCGCTGACCCGCTGGTGGTCGAGCACCGGCGCGGACCGGTACTGCCCGTGCGCGTTCCCGATCGCCGGCGCGAAGCAGTCGATCCCCGTGCGCTTGATGAAGTCCACCGAGATCTCGGGGGTGTGCGCCACCGAGGCGTCGTCGGAGCCGATGCCGTCCTCGATGCCCTGGATGCCCTCGATCTCGCCCTCGACGCTCGCCCCGACCGCGCGCGCCTCCTCGACCACCTCGATGGTCTGGCGCAGGTTCTCGGCGACGTCGAGGTCGTGCGCGTCGAAGAGCACCGACGTCCAGCCGCCGCGCAGGCAGTCGCTGATGACCTCGCGGGAGGGGCAGTGGTCCAGGTGGAGCACGACCGGCACCGTCACCTGGTCGGCCAGCGCCGCGAGGATCCGGTACAGCTGCTCGCGGCCGTACATCCGCACCGTCTTCACCGACGTCTGGAGGATGACCGGCGAGCGCTCCTCCTCGGCGGCCGCGAGCACCGCCTCGGCCGACAGGTCGTTCACGATGTTGATGGCGGGCACGCCGTACCCGTCGGACATCGCCCGGGCGAGCATCTCGTTCATGGGGACGAAGGTCACGTCTGTAGTCCTCTCCTGACGTCACGCAGCACGAAGTCGACTGCAGTACAAGGGAAATAGCGCGTGGGACACTGCGCACTGGTCCGGGCGGCGTGCCCGGGGCGGAGCCGGGACGACGGGTCAGACGACCCAGCCGGCGGCGAAGGCGACCGCCACGGCCCCGGTCCGGTTGTCGCTGTTGGTCTTCCGGAGCACGTTGCCGATGTGCTTCTCGACGGTCTTCGGGGAGATGTCGAGGCCCTCGGCGATGGCCCGGGTGCTCAGGCCGCGAGCGACCATGACGAGCACCTCGTGCGCGCGCGAGCTGAGTGGGCAGGCGGTCGGCGCCGGGTCGGCGTCGTCACCGTCCGGGGTCTCGTGCACGGCCCAGTCGGTCGGGGACGGCACCGGCGTCGTCCCCGGCGGCAGCGAGCGCACCGTCGCCCGCTCGCCGAGGCGCCGGTGCTCCCCGAGCCCGCCGCTGTAGAGCAGGTGGGCGAGCGAGGGGTCGGCCACGCTCGCCATGACGATGCCGGGGACGGCGGCCGCGGTGAGCGTGTCGAGCTGGTCGATGAGCTCGACCGGGAACTGCCGTGCCTCGCCGGCGAAGACGACGTTGGCGCCGATGAGCTGGCCCCGCCACCACATCGGCACCGCGACGACGGCACCGTCGCCGACGGGCGAGCCCGCCGGGACGTGGCCGCGTTCGACGTCCTGGTAGCTGTCGAGCACGACCGGGCGCCGCTCGGCGAAGACGAGGCCGGTGACGCCCTCGTTGAGCGGGAAGCTGTGCCCGATCTTGCACTCCGTGCCGTACTCGGCGACCTTGAGGTAGCGCCGGCCGGTCGCCTCGACCACCGAGATGCTGCCGCCGATGCCACCGAGGAGCTGGGCGCTGGTCAGGCTGAGCCGGTGCAGGAACGGCACGAGCCGCGGGTCGAGGTAGAGGTCGCGGACGTGCCGGCCGAGCATCGACAGCGGGGTCTCCGCCTCGACGCGCACGTGGGTCGTCGTCGCCATGTCACGCCACCGCCACCCGGTCGTCACTGCCGCTGCCCGCCAGGCCGACCCTGGCGAGGACCTCCTCGACGGCACCGGAGGGCAGCGCTGCCGCACCGGCGTCGACGTGCTCCCAGACGGCGACGCACAGCGACCGCAGGGCGTCCAGCGCGTCCCCCTCGCCGGCGACGTCCACCCCGCCCGGCCCGATCCCGACGGTCCAGCCGCCGCACGTCCCGCCGGCCGGGCCGGCGGCTCGCACCGGTGGGTGCGGGACGGTCAGCGCCTGCTCGAGGTCGCGGGCGACGTAGGTCGGCCGCCGCGACGGCGGGGCCGCCACGAGGTCGGCCGGCGTCGTCACCCCCGTGAGGACGAGGACGCTCGGCGCCCCGGCCCGGTTGGCCCCCTCGACGTCGGTGTCGAGACGGTCGCCGACGACGACGGGCTCGCGCGTCCCGGTGCGGGTGACCGCCTCCGCGTGCAGCGCCGGCTCGGGCTTGCCCACGGGCACCGGACGTCGGCCGGTCGCCATCGCGATCACCTCCACCAGAGCTCCGTTGCCCGGGGCGATGCCCGCGGTCGTGGGCACCGTGACGTCCAGGTTACTGGCGACCCACGGCAGCCCGGCCCGGACCGCGTACGTGCCCTCGGCGAGGTCGGACCAGCCGAGGTCAGGGCCGAAGCCCTGGACGACGGCGACGGGCGAGTCCGCGGCCGAGCGCACCGGGCGCAGGCCCCGCTCGGTGCAGGCCGCCCGCAGCCCCTCCCCGCCGACGACGAGCACCGTGGCGCCGGCGCCGACCCGCCGCAGCACCTCGCCCGCCGCGGCCTGGGCCGACGTCACGACGTCGTCCGGGGCCGCGGGGACGCCGAGCCGCGTCAGGGGGCCGGCCACCTGCTCCGGCGTCCGGCTGGCGTTGTTCGTCACGAACGCCACCCGCACGCCGGCCCCCCGGGCCTGCGCAACGGCCCGCGCCGCCCCCGGAACCGCCCGGGACCCGGTGTACAGCACGCCGTCGAGGTCGAGCAGCGCGCCGTCGTGCCGGGTCACGAGGGGGGCGGCGCTGCCGTCACGCAGAGCCTTCACGAGACCTGGCCCCCTCCGGCGACGGCGTCCGGGGCCGCGGG
>JBQGCR010000185.1:0-9412 GCA_052038585.1 Kineosporiaceae bacterium | reverse complement strand
CCCCGGCCGGCACGCGCGTGCCGGCCGAGGGCCGTCGTCGTCCGGACCGTCGTCCGGTCAGTGACCGGGCACGGTCACCGCGTCGGTCTGCAGCGTCTCGTGCCGCACGCGCAGCGCGACGGCGAGGAAGACGGCGACGACGACGGCCATCGCGGCGGCCACCGTGAACGCCGAGGTGGCGCCGGCGGTGAAGGCGTCGAGCCCGATGAGCTGCTGGATGCCCGCGGCGTCGGCCTGCGTGACGTCGCCGGACGCCACCGAGTTCTGCAGCGTCGCCGTCAGCTCGGCCGCGCGGGCGTTCGCGGCGCTCGTCGCGACCGTGCTCAGCGTCGCCAGGCCGATGGCGCCGCCGACCTGCTGCATCGTGTTGAGGACGGCGGAGGCCACGCCGGAGTCGCGCTTCTCGACGCCGGCGACGGCGGTGAGGGTGAGCGGGACGAAGACGAGGCCGAGGCCGACGGACATGACGATCATCGGCGGCAGGACGTGCGCGACGTACGTGCTGTCCGTCGTCACCTGGCCGAACCAGAACATGCCCGCCGCCGCGAGCAGGGCGCCCGGCGCGGAGATCCACCGCGGGTCCACTCGGGCGACGAGGTACGAGCCGAGCTGCGCGGCGGCGACGATGCCGACGCTGAACGGCAGGAACGCGACGCCCGCCCGGATCGGCGTGTAGCCGAGGACGGTCTGGATGTAGATGCCCATGAAGTAGAAGAACGCGAACATCGCTGCGCCGATGACGAGCATCGACAGGTAGGACACGGCGCGGTCGCGCTGGGCGAGGACGCGGAACGGCATGAGCGCGTGGTCCGTGCGGGCCTCGACGAGCAGGAACGCCGCGAGCAGGACGACGCCGGTGGCGAGGAAGGCGACGGTCACGGCGTCGCCCCAGCCGCGCTCGGCGGCCTGGGTGAGCCCGTAGACGAGGGAGACGAGACCGGCGGTGCCGAGCAGCGCGCCGGGCAGGTCGAAGGCGCCGCGGGTGCGGCCGCTCTCGGCGAGGAAGCGCGGGGCGGCGAGGAGGACGACGATGCCGATCGGCACGTTGACGAGGAAGGTCCAGCGCCACGACTGCTCGGTGAGGACGCCGCCGAGGATGAGCCCGATCGCGGCGCCGGCGCCGGACATCGCCCCGTAGACGGCGAAGGCGCGGTTGCGGGCCGGCCCGGCCGGGAAGGTCGTCGTCACGAGCGACAGGGCGGTCGGCGAGGCGATGGCCGCCCCGACGCCCTGGAGGATGCGCGCGGCGATGAGCGTGCCCTCGCCGGGGGCGACGCCGCCGAGGAACGACGCGAGCGTGAAGACGGCGATGCCGGCCATGAAGACGCGGCGGCGGCCGAGGAGGTCGCCGGCCCGGCCGCCGAGCAGGAGGAGGCCGCCGAAGGCCAGGGTGTAGGCGTTGACGACCCAGGCGAGGTTCGCCTGGGAGAAGCCGAGGTCCGCCTGCAGCGTCGGCAGCGCGATGTTCACGATCGTGCCGTCGAGGACGACCATGAGCTGGGCGGCCGAGATGACCGTCAGGGCGATGCCGAGGCGGCGCGGGCGCGCGTCGTCGGCGGGGGTGTCGACCGTGTCGACCTCGCGGGCGAGGTCGGGGTCGTCCGGCAGGGCCGGGTCGTCCAGGGACGAGGACATGGGGGTTCCTTCCGGGCCGTCAGGCAGGGGAGCGGGTGTCGACCACGGGGCCGTGCACGGCCGCGGGGAGGACGACGTGGTGGACGATCCGGCGCACGAGCGCGTCGGGGTCCTCCGGCGGTCCGGTCATCGTCGACCGGTAGAACATCAGGGCGGGGACGACGGACGTGAGCAGCTCTGCGTCGACCGCTGCGGGGATCTCGCCGCGGTCCCGGGCCCGCTCCACGACGGCGCGCGTCATGGCGATCCGCGGGCCGAGGAAGCGCTCGTGCACCGCCGCGGCCAGCTCGGCGTCGCGGTGCATCGCCGTCATGAGCCCGGCGAGGACGTCGACGATGTGGGGCGGGATGAGCACCGGCGCGCCGCAGGTCAGGGCGTCGAGGTCGCCGGCGAGCGTGCCGGTGTCCGGGTCCTGCGGCTGGTGGGACTTGAAGCGGGCGACCGCGTCGACGACGAGGGCCGCCTTGGACGCCCAGCGCCGGTAGAGCGTCGCCTTCGACGCCCGGCAGCGGGCGGCGACGGCGTCGAGCGTCAGGCGGTCGTAGCCGCTCTCGGCGAGCTCGTCGAGGGCGGCGTCGAGGATCTCCTGCTCGCGCGAGCCCTCGACCCTGGGTCGGGTGCTCGGCTCGGCCGGGGTCACGGCGTCTCCTGCCGATGGAACGAAACGGTTTCGTTCCATCGAGCGCCGCGAGGCACGGTGCTCTTCCCGGGCTCGACTGTGACCTGCGTCACAGACGGCGCGAGGGCGCCCCGGCCGGTGGCCGGGACGCCCTCGTGGTGCGCGGGGTCAGACGGGGTCAGACGGAGCGGAACGCCAGCGCGACGTTGTGGCCGCCGAAGCCGAACGAGTTGTTCAGCGCGACGAGGTCGCCGGTGGCGGCGAGCGGCCGGGGGTCCTTGCGGACGACGTCGAGGTGCACCTCGGCGTCCATGTCCTCGAGGTTCGTCGTCGGCGGCGCGAGCCGGTGGTGCAGCGCGAGCACGCAGAAGACGCCCTCGAGCGCCCCTGCGGCGCCGAGCAGGTGGCCGGTCATCGACTTCGTCGCCGAGACCGCGACGCCGTCGGCGGCGTCCCCGAGCGCGGCCCGGATCGCCTTGCTCTCCGCGACGTCCCCGGCCGGGGTCGACGTGGCGTGCGCGTTGAGGTGGACGACGTCGCTCGCCGCGATGCCGCCGACCTCGAGCGCGGCCTTCATGGCGCGGGCCGCGCCGGCGCCCTCGGGGTCCGGGGCGGCGATGTGGTGGGCGTCGGACGTCAGGCCGGCGGAGACGACCTCGGCGTAGACGGTCGCGCCGCGCGCGCGGGCGTGCTCCTCGGACTCCAGGACGACGACCGCCGCGCCCTCGCCGAGGACGAAGCCGTCGCGCGAGGTGTCGTAGGGCCGCGAGGCCGTCTCCGGGGTCTCGTTGCGGGTGGACAGCGCCTGCATCGCGGCGAAGCCGGCGATGGGCAGCGGGTGGATGGCCGCCTCCGTCCCGCCGGCGACGACGACGTCCGCCCGGCCCTCCCGGATCATGTCGAGGGCGTAGGCGATCGCCTCGGCGCCCGAGGCGCAGGCCGAGACCGGCGTGTGGACGCCGGCGCGGGCGCCGATCTCCAGGCCGATGGCCGCGGCCGGCCCGTTCGGCATGAGCATGGGGACCGTCAGCGGGAAGACCCGGCGCGGGCCCTTCTCCTTGAGCACGTCGTAGGAGTTGAGCAGCGTGTGGACGCCGCCGATGCCGGACGCGCAGACGACGCCGAGGCGCTCCGGCTCGACCTCGGGGGTGCCGGCGTGCTGCCAGGCCTCGCGGGCGGCGATGAGGGCGTACTGGCCGGACGGGTCGAGGCGGCGCGTCTCCACCTTGGCGAGGACGTCACCGGGCGGGACGGCGACCTCGGCGGCGAAGGTGACGGGGATCTCGTAGTGGGCGACCCAGTCGTGGGTCATCGTCGCGGCGCCGGACCGGCCGGCCAGGGCCGCCTCCCACGTGCTCGCGACGTCCCCGCCGAGCGGCGTGGTGGCGCCGAGACCGGTGACGACGACCCGGCGAGAGGGCTGCGTTCCCATGGGGCTGCGCTCCTGTGAGAGGTGATGGGCGACGGTCGGGTGGTGCTCCCGCCCGCCCGCCGGCGGGGCGCTCGTGGCGCCCGGCGCCGGCGGGCGGCGGGGTGGTGCTCAGCCCTGGGCGGACTGGATGTACGAGACGGCGTCGCCGACGGTCTTGAGGTTCTTGACGTCGTCGTCGGGGATCCGCACGCCGAACTTCTCCTCGGCGTTGACGACGATCGTCATCATCGACAGCGAGTCGATGTCGAGGTCGTCGGTGAAGTTCTTGTCCGGCTGGACGGCGTCGGCCGGCAGGCCCGTCTCCTCGTTGACGATCTCGGCCAGACCGCTGAGGATCTCCTGCTCGCTGAGTGCCATTGCGTCGGTGCTCCTTTACGTCGGTGGTGCGCCTGTGGTGCGGATGGTGCGATCGGGGGACGCCGTCAGGGCAGGACGACGACCTGGGCGGCGTAGGCCAGGCCCGCGCCGAAGCCGATGAGGAGGGCGAGGTCGCCGCTGCGAGCCTCGCCGTCGGTCATGAGCCGGTCCAACGCGAGCGGGACCGACGCCGCGGAGGTGTTCCCGGACTCGGCGATGTCGCGGGCGACGGCCACCTTGCCCGGCAGGTGGAGCTGCTTGACCATCGCGTCGATGATCCGCATGTTCGCCTGGTGCGGGACGAAGGCGTCGAGCGCGTCGAGGGTGATCCCGGCGGCCTCGACGGCCTTCTGCGCGACCGGCGACATCTGCCAGACGGCCCAGCGGAAGACGGTCTGCCCGGCCATCTTCAGCGCGGGCCACTCGGCGTGCCCGGAGTCGCGGTACTCCACCCAGGACGACTTGTTGATGATCGCCTCGTACTGGGCGCCGTCGGACCCGGCGATGGTCGGGCCGATGTCGGCCGTCTCGCTCGGGCCGATGACGACGGCGCCCGCGCCGTCGCCGAAGATGAAGGCCGAGCCGCGGTCGTGCAGGTCGAGGAAGTCGGTGAGCTTCTCGACCCCGACGAGCAGGACGTTGCGGGCCGAGCCGGACCGGACCATGTCGTTCGCCAGCCCGACGCCGTAGCAGAAGCCGGCGCAGGCGGCGGAGATGTCGAGGGCCGAGGCCGGCGTCGCGCCGAGGCGGTCGGTGAGCACCGCGGCCGCGGACGGCGTCTGGTACGGCCAGGTGACGGTGGCGACGAGGACGGCGTCGATGTCGGCGGCCGCCAGGCCCGCCCGGTCGAGGGCGACGCGGGCGGCCTTCTCGGCCATGTCGACGACGCTCTCGTCCTTGGCGGCGAAGCGGCGGGTGACGATGCCGGAGCGCTCGCGGATCCACTGGTCGGACGAGTCGATCGTCCGGCAGATCTCCTCGTTGTCGACGACCCGCTCCGGCCGGTACGAGCCGACCGACAGGATCCGGGCGCCGGGGGAGCCGGCCGGGAGGGTCAGGGCGGGGCGGCTGCCGCGCATCTGCGGGGTCTGGGTCACGAGGCGCCTCCGCCGTGGGTCGCGACGAGCGCCCGGGCGGCGTCGAGGTCGTCCGGGGTCTTGAGGGCGACGATCTCGACGCCCTTGAGACCGCGCTTGGCGAGGCCGGCCAGCGCGCCCGCGGGGGGCAGCTCGAGCAGGCCGGTCACGCCGAGCTCGGCCAGGGTCTGCGAGCACAGGTCCCAGCGGACCGGGTTGCTCACCTGGCTGACGAGCCGGGCGAGCACCTCGGCGCCGTCCGCGACGGCCCGCCCGTCCGCGTTGGACAGCAGCGTGACCTGCGGGGCGGCCGGGGTGACCGTCGCCGCGACGGCGGCGAGGGCCTCGACCGCGGGGGCCATGTGGTGGGTGTGGAAGGCGCCGGCGACGGCCAGCGGGACGACGCGGGCCCGGGCGGGCGGCTCGGCGGCGAGCGCGTCGAGCTGCTCGCGGGTGCCGGCGGCGACCACCTGGCCGGCGCCGTTGGCGTTCGCGGCCGTCAGCCCGTGCGTGTCGAGGACCGTCGCGACGTCGTCCGGGTCGCCGCCGAGGACCGCGGTCATCCCCGTGGCCGTCACGGCGCTCGCCGCGGCCATCGCCCGGCCGCGCTCGCCGACGAGCCGCAGCGCGTCCGTGCCGGGGAGCACGCCGGCCGCTGCGGCGGCGGTGAACTCGCCGACCGAGTGCCCGGCGAGGACGTCGGCGGCGTCCCCGGCGCGCCCGGTGCCGGCGTCGGGGAAGAGGACGTCGAGCGCGAGCAGGCCGGTCGCGACGATGAGCGGCTGGGCGACCGCGGTGTCCTTGATGGTGTCGGCGTCCGACGTCGTCCCGTGCGTCGTGAGGTCGACGCCGGCGGCGTCACCGTACGCGGCGAGCGTCTCGGCGACGCCGGGAAGCTCGAGCCAGGGCGCGAGGAGCCCGGGGGTCTGGGAGCCCTGTCCGGGGCAGACGATGGCGAGCACGGTTCAACTCTTGCCGCGAACCGGGGGTCGTACCGCTCCCGCCACCGACGAACCTCGCGGACCCGCTTTGGAGGATTCCTCCAAGTCGTGGCCCACGTCTCATCCCCGCGCCGGCGGGTCCGCCAGCCGACCTGCGGTGATGGCGACCTGGAGCACGAAACCCTCCCGCGGGTGGGTCGGGTCCCAGCCGGTGATGTCGGCCACACGCTTGAGCCGGTAGCGCACCGTGTTCGGGTGGACGAACAGCGCCCGGGCGGTCGCCTCGAGGGACCGGCCGAGCTCGAGGTACGTCGCGGCCGTCTCGAGGAACGCGGTGTCCGCCTCGGCCAGGCGCCGGTACGCCCGGTCGACGAGCGCGCGGCGGGCGGTGTTGTCCCCGGCGAGGATCCGCTCCGGGAGCAGGTCGTCCGAGGCGACGGGCCGCGGCGCGCCGGGCCAGGCCCGCGCGGCGACGGCTCCGGCGAGGGCGGCGCGCGCAGAGCGCCCGGCCTCGTCGAGGCTGGGCACGACGGGGCCGGTGACGACCGGGCCCGGGCCGAGCCGGGCGGCCAGGGACGTCGCGGTGACGAGGGGGTCCTCGGTGCGGCCGACGACGACGACGACCCGGTCGCCCTGGACGCCGACGAGCGCGTCGCCGCCCGCCGCGCGCGCGTGCCGCCGCAGGTCGTCGACCACGTCGGAGACCTCGCCGGCCGGGGTGGCGCCGACGACGACGGTCACCCGGTCCTCCCCGAGCCAGCCGAGGGCGGCCGCCCGCGAGCGCAGGGCGTCGTCCGCCTCGCCGCGGACGAGGGCGTCGACGACGAGCGCCTCGAGCCGGGCGTCCCACGCGCCGCGGGTCTCCGCGGCCTGGGCGTAGACCTGCGCCGCGGCGAAGGCGACCTCGGCGGAGTAGCGCAGCACGTTCTCGCGGAGCATCTGCTCCTGGCCCGGCGGGGCGATCGCCGAGACCTGCGCCTCGACGGTGTCGACGATCGTCCGGACGAGCTCGAGGGTCTGCTGGAGCGAGATCGAGCGGGTGAGCTCGCGCGGGGCGGTGCCGAAGACGTCCGCCGTCACCGTCGGGGTGTCCGCCGGGTTCTCGAACCAGGCGATGAAGGACGCGATGCCCGCCTGCGCGACGAGGCCGACCCACGAGCGGTCCTCGGCGCTCATCGCCCGGAACCACGGCAGGTTCGACTCGACCCGGGTGAGGGCGGCGGTGGCGAGCGCCCCGCTGCCCCGCCGCAGCCCGGCGAGCATGGCGTCGTCGGGCACCGTCGTCACGTCCGCGAGCGTACCCGCGCGCTTGTCGGACGCGTACAACACCGGCCCGGGGGCCTCAGCCGTGCTTGCGCCGCCTGCCCTTGGACCCGGCGCGGGCGAGCTCGCGCTCGAGCAGCGCCCCGGCGTGGTCCGGCACGTCGTGGAAGAGCTCGCGCGGCGGGCGCTGGTAGTCCGCCGCCGGGGGCCGCGGCGGCACCGCGATGTCGGGGTAGGCGACGTGCTCGTACGGCACGGTGCTCAGCAGGTGGTGGATCATGTTGAGCCGGGCGTGGCGCTTGATCTCGGCCTCGACGACGAACCACGGCGCCTCGGGGATGTCGGTGTGGACGAACATCTCGTCCTTGGCGCGGGAGAAGTCGACCCAGCGGTCGCGGGTCAGGAGGTCGTTCTCGCTGAACTTCCAGCGCCGCATCGGGTCCTCGAGGCGGGAGAGGAAGCGGCGCTCCTGCTCCTCGTCGCTCACCGAGAACCAGTACTTGCGGAGCATGACGCCGTCCTCGACGAGCATCCGCTCGAAGGTCGGGCACTGGTGGAGGAAGCGGCGGTACTCCTCGGGCGTGCAGTAGCCCATGACCCGCTCGACGCCGGCCCGGTTGTACCAGGACCGGTCGAACAGGACGATCTCGCCGGCCGCCGGGAGGTGCTCGACGTAGCGCTGGAAGTACCACTGGGTGCGCTGGCGCTCGGTGGGCATCGGGAGCGCGACGATCCGGGCGACGCGGGGGTTGAGGTACTCGGTGACGCGCTTGATCGCGCTGCCCTTGCCCGCGGCGTCCCGGCCCTCGAAGACGACGACGAGCCGGCGTCCGGTCGTCTTGACCCACTCCTGCATCGCGACAAGCTCGGCCTGCAGGCGCAGGAGCTCGGCCTCGTAGGCCTTCTTCGACAGGCGGGCGACGTCCGGTGCGGGCGGGGCGGGGTTGTGCGTCGTCATGGGCCCAGCCCATCGGGTCGGTCGGGTCCGGCGCAAGGGCCCGGGGTCGCCCTCGCGGCGTCGGCGTCCCGGACCTCGGTCTCCTCGCCCAGGGCGGGATGCCCGGTTAGGGTCGCAGGAGGCCGGTGCGGACGGTGAGTCCGCACTCGGGTGCCGGCCGTTGAGGAGGACGAGATCGCCATGGGGGCCTTCGAACGCGTTCGGCAGCGTCTGTCCGGTCTGCTCGGTGCTCCGGCGCCGGACGAGCAGGAGGTGGCGCTCCCCGTCGAGGCGGAGGACGCGCTGCGCACGCTCGCCCAGGAGGACCCCAACGACGTCGAGGCCTTCCGCCGCCTCGCCGAGACCGTGCGGCGGCGGGCGGCCGAGGGCCGGGTCGAGGTCGACGCCTCCCGGGCCGCCGACGACGCGGTGTGGGCGCTCGCCGAGGAGCTCGCCCACTCCCCGAAGGCCTGGTACCCGCTCGTCGAGATGGCCCGCCTGTCGATCCGCGACGACCGCGAGGCCGCGATGCGCCGCCTGGCCACCGCGACCGACCGCGACCCGAGCGGCACGGCGCTGGCCACCTCGCTGAGGATGCTGCGCCGCGAGGGCTTCCCCGCCGAGGCGCTCAGCCTCGGCGTCGGGCACTGGCGTCCGCACGAGCACGAGCCGCAGGCCGGGCGCCACGTCGTCGCCGCCGCCGTCGAGGCCGGCCGGCACGGCGAGGCCCGCCGGCACCTCGACGCGCTGGGCCTGCACCCGGACACCGGCGCCGTCGCCCGCCTCCGGGAGGACCTCGAGCGCCTCATCGCCGAGGCCGAGCGGGCGCGCCCGGCCCGGCTGCGCGAGTTCGAGCGCACCGGCGAGATGCCGCGCATCGTCGTCGACGTCCGCGACGACGAGTCCTCGCCCCGCCCCTGACCCACTGCCCGCCCGCCGTTGTGCGGGCAGGACACGCCGGAGCCTGTCGTAGGTGCGGGCGGTTTCGAGGGACACGCCGCCGGCGAGTCCTGCGGAAGTGCCCGCGCCCGGGGTGTCCTGGGTCGGACGGTCGCCCGCGATCGGTCGTCGACGTGGACGTCGCCAGGTCGATCCCTGGACGCCCATGCTCGCTGCGACGCCCGGGAGGTCCGTCGACCACGTCGTCGATCA
>JBQGCR010000184.1:0-2425 GCA_052038585.1 Kineosporiaceae bacterium | reverse complement strand
ACTGCATGTCGGGCCCTTCCGCGCGTTCGAGTGGAGGTGGGGGGAATCGAACCCCCGTCCGCCAACCGTGAAACAGGTCTTCTCCGGGCGCAGTCAGCTACGGCGTTTCTCTGCCCCGATGATCACGCTGACGAGTCATCGAGCCGGGCACAGTCACTGTTTGGTGTCGCCGCAGGTCCCGTGACCGGACCCTTGGCCAGTGGCCTTCTGGCTGACGCCAGGAACCGGGCCGAAGGCTAAGCCCGGGCTGACGGACTTCGAGGCTCGCTCAGGCGGCGAGGGCGAAGTCGGTGCGCTGAGTATCGGCACCTATTGGTTTGCGACGATGGTTCACGAGATCACGTCGCCTTCTCGGCCCGCTTCTCCTGGATCGACGTCCGACGTCGAAACCTGTCACCCCCTGTGGAGTTGTCAGCGCCGCACGCGGCACCACCTGCAGGGTATCCCCACCGGCGCGGCGCGCGCGAGCGCCTTCCTCCCCAACCGCGACCACCCGCCGGTTCTTCCCGTCCGCCTCAGGACCGGCGGCTCCCGGACGACAGGGACGGCGTGCAGGGGCCGACCGACCGCGCCGCCGTCGAGCCGTCACGGCCGTCGGCGGCGTCGCCGCGCCCGCTGCCCCGCCAGCGCCCGGCGGACCGGGTCCGGGACCTGCACTCCGTCAGCGAGGAGCTGCGGCTGGCCTTCGACGAGGCGCCGACCGGGATGGCGCTCGTGGAGATCGACGACGACGGCGTCCCGCAGGTCGTGCGGGCCAACCGGGCGCTGCACACGATCTTCGCCGTCGACGACGACGAGGACGCGCCACCGTTCGAGGTGGTCGCCCGCCTCGGCGGCACGCTCCTGCACGACTGCACCGACGCCGTCGAGCGCCTCGCGTCCGGCCGCGAGACGAGGGTCAGCCGCGAGAGCAGCGGCCTGCGCCCCGACGGCAGCGTCCTGCACGTGCAGATGCACGCGAGCGTCGCGCCCGCGCACGCGGGCCGGCGGACGCAGATCATCGTCCACGTCACCGACGTCACCGAGCACCGGCAGGCCCAGCTCGAGATGCACCGCCTCGCCATGAGCGACCCGACGACCGGCCTGGACAACCGCGCCGAGTTCGAGCGTCGGCTGGGGACCGCCCTGGCCCGGGTCGTCCCCGGCCGGCGGGCCGTCGCGATGCTCCTGCTCGACCTCGACCGCTTCAAGGTCGTCAACGACAGCCTCGGCCACGTCGCGGGCGACGCCCTCCTCGTCGAGGTGGCCGGCCGGATCGCCGAGACCGCTCCCGAGGGCGCCTGCGTCGCGCGGCTCGGAGGCGACGAGTTCGCCGTCGTCGTCGACCCCGCCCCGAGCCCGGGGGCCCTGATCCAGCTCGCGCACCTGCTCCGCGAGCGCCTCGCCCGCCCCTACGTCCTGCCGCGCGGGGACGTCGTCGTCTGCACCGCGAGCATCGGCCTGACCCGGGTCGACGACCCGGCGAGCACCCTCGAGGACGTCCACCGCGAGGCCGACCTCGCGCTCTACGAGGCGAAGGACCTCGGCCGCAACGCCTGCCGGCTGTCCGACGAACGGATGCGCGCCAAGGCCGACGCCCGGATCGAGGCGGAGACCCGGCTGCGCGCGGCGCTCGCGGCCGGGGGCGTGCGGATCCACCTCCAGCCGGTCGTCGGCCTGCCCGGCGGTACGCCCGAGGGCGCGGAGGCGCTCGCCCGGCTCGAGCACCCCGTGCACGGCCTGCTCGCCCCGGCCGAGTTCGTCGAGGTCGCCGAGGACACCGGCCTCATCGCCGACGTCGACCTCGAGGTCGCGCGGCTCGCGGTCGAGCACCTCGCGACCCACCCGGACGCCCCGCCGTGGGTCGCGGTCAACGCGGCCCCCCGCACGCTCCTCCAGCCGGCGTACGCCGTCGCCGTCCGGTCGGCGCTCGAGGCGCACGGCGTCGACCCGGCCCGGCTGCACGTCGAGATCACCGAGCGCTCCCTGCTCGACGGCGCCCAGGCCGGCGCGGAGGCCCTGGAGGCGTTGCGCGGCACCGGGGTCCGCGTCGGCATCGACGACTTCGGTACGGGCTACTCGGCGCTGGCCTACCTCGACCGGTTCCCGCTCGACTTCCTCAAGATCGACCGGACGTTCGTCGCCCGGCTGGCGCAGGACCCCACCGGCCGCAGCGAGAGCCTCGTCGCGGCGATCGTCGCCCTGGCCCACGTCTACGGCATGACGGTGACCGGCGAGGGGGTCGAGACGCCCGAGCAGGCGCAGGCCCTGGCCCGGGTCGGCTGCGACCGGGCCCAGGGCTGGCTGTTCGGGCGTCCCGCCCCGCCGGCCTGAGAAAGCCACAGCGCCACGCGTACCCCCCCCACCGGCTGGCGCGCACCAGCCCCCCCAGCGGGCTCGCCCCGTAGCTGCGGCCGAGCGGCCCGAGCGTGGGGCCCCGGCCGTC
>JBQGCR010000183.1:0-11222 GCA_052038585.1 Kineosporiaceae bacterium | reverse complement strand
GCGCGGCGGCTTCTGACCCGGACGGCCGGTCAAGGCCGCGCCGGCCCGCGCCGATACCCGTGGGGTGGCACCCCTGCCCACCGGCGCCGAGCAGACGGACGAGACCCGGGACGGGACGACGTCCCTCGTCCTGCTCGCCCGTACGGTCCCCGTCGTCCTCGTCTGCTACGTCCTCGTCGACCGGGCCGTCGAGACCGGCCTCGACGGGCTGGGGACGACGGCGGAGATCGTCGTCGAGGCCTGCCTGATCACGCTCCTCACGTCGGCCAGCACCTGGCTCGCCGTCCTGGCACCGCACGACCGCCGCCGGCGGCGGGCCGAGGCGGCGCGGCGCCGCGCGGACGAGCGGCGCACCCGGCTCCAGGGCTTCCAGGCCCGCCTCGGCCGGGCGCTGGAGATGGCCTCGACGGAGTCCGCCTGCTACGACGTCCTGGAGCGGGCCCTCGACGCGGCCGTGCCGCGGCTGCGGGCGGACGTCATGCTCGCCGACTCCAGCGAGGCCCACCTGAGGACGGCGACCAGCGGCGGCGGGGGCGAGCCGCGCCCGCCGTGCGACGTCACCTCCCCGCAGGCGTGCCCGGCGGTCCGGCGCGCGCAGCCGCTCGTCTTCCCCGACTCCGCTGCGCTCGACGCCTGCCCGCACCTGCACGGCCGGGACGCCTCGGGCGCCGCGTGCCTGCCCGTGAGCGTCGCCGGCCGGTCGATCGGGGTGCTCCACGCGACCGTGCCGCACCCGACCGTCTCCGGCACGGGCGGGCCGACGGCCGAGGAGGTCGAGACCCTCTCGGCCCTCGCCGACCAGGCGGGGTCCCGGATCGGCATGCTCCGGGTGCTCCAGCAGACCTCCCTGCAGGCCGCGACCGACCCGCTCACCGGCCTGCTCAACCGCCGCAGCCTCGAGGGGGCGGTGCGCGAGCACCTCGCCCGCCGCACGGCCTTCGCCGTCGCCATGGTCGACCTCGACCACTTCAAGCAGATCAACGACGTCCACGGGCACGACACCGGCGACCGCGCGCTGCGCCTCTTCGCGCGCACCCTCGCGACGACCGTCCGTGCCGAGGACGTCGTGAGCCGTTACGGCGGTGAGGAGTTCGTCGTCGTCCTGCCAGACCGCACCGCCGAGCAGGCGGCCGCGGCGCTGGCCCGCGTGGCCGAGGCGCTGGCCCGGGCCCTCGTCGCGTCGAACCTGCCGGTCTTCACCGCGAGCTTCGGCGTCGCGGACACGACCGACGCCGGCTCGTGGGAGGAGCTCGTCGCGCTCGCCGACGACGCCCTCCTCGCCGCGAAGCGGTCCGGTCGCGACCGGGTCGTCCTCTCGCACGGGGACCGACACCGCTCCGGGAGTGTGTGAAGCGCTTAGAGTGGGCCTCCCGGGGAGAGGAGGGTCCGTGCCGAAACGACCGACGGTGTACGACGTCGCCAAGGCGGCGGGCGTGTCCATCGCGACGGTGTCCTTCACCTTCCGCCAGCCCGAACGGGTCCGCCCCGCCACGCGCGAGGCGGTGCTCGCGGCGGCCCGCAGCCTCGACTACGTGCCCAGCGCGAGCGCCCGAGGCCTGGCGGACGGGCGGACCGGCGCGCTGGGGCTCTTCTCCTACGACATGCTCCTCCAGGCCTCCCGGTCCGGGCCGCGCACCGTCGAGGTGGAGAAGGACGGGGCCGCCGGGACGGCGCAGGACGACCCCTTCGCGCACGACGCCGACGCCGAGGACTTCACGCTCTTCCCGCTCTACGTCGACGAGGTGCAGCGCGGCTTCGAGCTCGAGTGCGCGCGGCGCGGCCGGGCGCTGCTCATCGGCCGCGGCGCGGGCGAGGGGGCGGGCGGCGTGCTCGACGTCGCGAGCCGGGTCGACGGCCTCGCGGTCTTCCCGGCGCCGAACTCCGCCGAGGTCCTCGCCCAGCTGTCCCGCAGGCTCCCCGTCGTCGCCTTCGCGATGCCGGACGGCGGCGGTCTCCTGCACCACGTCCGCGTCGACAACGTCGCGGGGACGACGGCGCTCGTCGAGCACCTCGTCCGCGTGCACGGGCACCGGCGCGTCGAGTTCGTCGGCGCCCCGCAGACCCCCGACTACGCCGACCGGCTCGCGGGCCTCCAGCAGGCCCTCGGCGCGCTCGGGCTGCCGGTCCCGCCCGGCGCGCTCGACCCGACGCCGCTGCAGGCCGACGACCCCTTCCCCGTCGTCCGGTCGCTCGCCGCGTCCGGCGACCTGCCCGACGCCCTCGTCTGCGCGAGCGACCAGCACGCCCTCGCCCTGCTGGAGACGCTGCGCCGCACCGGGATCCGCGTCCCGGACGACGTCGCCGTCACCGGGTTCGACGGCGTCGTCGCCGGCCGGCTGGCCACCCCGGCCCTGACGACGGTCCGCCAGCCGATGGAGGAGATGGGCCGGCGCGCCGTCGACGTCCTCCTCGGCTCGCTCGACGACCCCGACGGCGCCCGCGCCGACCTCACCCTGCCGGTGCGGCTCCTCGTCCGCGGCTCCTGCGGCTGCCGTTACCCGTAAGGGCATCCGGGGCACTTCCGACTCGTCGGGAGTGTTGCACGTCACCTTGTTATGCGCTTAGAGTCCGTTGCAGGCTTCATCAAAGCGCATAGATGCGCCCGCAGCGGACGGGCTCGACGAGGAGGACGTGCGATGAGAAGGACTTCTGCCAGGCGTCTGGCGACCGGCGTGGCGACCCTGACGGTGGTGTCCATCGCCCTGACGGCCTGCGGCCGCGGCGAGGAGGGCGACGGGACGACGCAGCCGGCGCAGACGGCGCAGGGCCTCTCGGACGGCCCGGCGACCGGCACGATCCAGGTCTGGGCGATGGGCACCGAGGGCGAGAAGCTCGGCGAGTTCGCGAAGGCCTTCGGCGAGGCCAACCCCGACGCGACGGTCGAGGTGACGGCGATCCCCTGGGACGCCGCCCACGACAAGATCGCCACCGCGATCGCCGGCGGGCAGACGCCGGACGTGACGATGATCGGGACGACGTGGCAGGGCGAGTTCGCCGCCACCGGCGCCCTCGACCCGACGCCGACGAGCATCGACGGCAGCGCGTTCTTCCCCGGCGCGTGGCAGGGCACGCAGGTCGGCGGCACCTCGTACGGCGTGCCGTGGTACGTCGAGACGCGGGTGCTCTACTACCGCAAGGACATGGTCGCGACCCCGCCGGCCGACTGGCAGGGCCTCGTCACGATGGCCGACGAGATGAAGGCCAAGGGCGCCCAGTGGGGCTACCAGGCGCAGGCCCGCGGCACGGGCACCTGGCAGACGTTCATGCCGCTCGCCTGGCAGGCCGGCGCGCAGGTGACGAACGACGCCGGCACCGAGTTCACCTTCGACACCCCGGAGTTCGTCGAGGCGCTCACCTACTACCAGAAGCTCTTCACCGACGACGTCTCCCCCACCGAGCTGCAGACCGGTGAGCTCGAGCCGGCCTTCGTCGACGGCCGGATCGGGTCGTTCGTCTCCGGCCCGTGGCACGTCGGCATCCTGCGCGACGCTGGGGGCGAGGGCTTCCTCGACAAGGTCGGCGTGGCCCCGCTGCCGACCGGCGAGAAGGACGCCTCCTTCATCGGCGGGGCGAACCTCGCCGTCTTCTCCGACAGCGACAACCGCGACTCGGCGTGGAAGCTCGTCCAGTGGCTCTCCGAGCCCGACGTCCAGGCGAAGTGGTACGGCGCGGTCAACGACCTGCCCGCCGTCCAGTCGGCCTGGGAGGACCCGACGATCGCGCAGGACCCGTACCTGTCGGTCTTCGGCGAGCAGCTCGAGACGGCTGTCGCGCCGCCCGCCATCCCCACGTGGGAGCAGGTCGCCGCGGTCGTCGACACCGAGCTGGAGAAGCTGACGACCGCGGGCGCGGACCCGCAGGAGGTCGCCACGGCGATCCAGCAGCAGGCCTCCTCGATCGGCACCGGGCTCTGACGGCCATGTCCTCCTCGACGGCCCCGACGCCGCTGCGGCGCGGCAGCGGGACGGCGCCGGCCGCGCCGGACCCCGCGCCGCGCAGGCACTCCGCGCTCTACCGCCGCCGGACGGTGACGGCGTGGGCGTTCGCCCTGCCGTTCATGGCGCTGTTCCTCGTCTTCACCGCCGGGCCCGTGCTGATGTCGCTCGGCATGGCGCTGTCCGACATCACGAGCCGGGACCTGCGCGACCCGCTGGCGGTGAACGTCGTCGGCGTGCAGAACTTCGTCGACGTGCTCGCCGACCCGCTGTTCCGCCAGGCCGCGCTCAACACGCTGTACTTCGTCGGCGTCGGCGTCCCGCTGACGATCGGGGTGTCGCTGGCGATCGCCGTCATGCTCAACTCGGGCGTCACGCGGTTCCGCACGGCGTTCCGCGTCGGCTACTACCTGCCGGTCGTCACGAGCATCGTCGCGGTCGCCGTCGTCTGGCGCTTCCTCCTCCAGCCGGAGACCGGCCTGCTCAACGAACTGCTCGGGCTCGTCGGCGTCTCCGGACCGAACTGGCTCGGGGACGCGACGTGGGCCATGCCGTCGCTCATCGCCATGGCGACGTGGCGCTCGATCGGCACGCTCGTCGTCATCTTCCTCGCCGGGCTCCAGACCGTCCCGACGTCGCTGCACGAGGCGGCGGCGCTCGACGGCGCGAGCGCCTGGCAGCGGTTCCGGTGGATCACCGTGCCGACGATCCGGCCGACGATCCTCTTCGCCGCCGTCATCACCGGCATCGGCTACCTCCAGTTCTTCGAGGAGCCGTTCGTCATGACCCAGGGCGGGCCGCTGAACAGCACGCTCTCGGTCTCCTACTTCGTCTACAACCAGTTCGGGTTCGGCAACTACGGCTTCGCGGCCGCGGCGTCCTACGTCCTCTTCCTGGCGATCGTCGTCCTCACCGCGCTGCAGTTCCGACTCCTCGGCGACCGGGAGAAGTGATGTCCACCCTGACGAGCCCGCCCGCCGGCGCCGAGGCGTCCGTCGCGGGGGCGCAGACCCTGCGCCGCACCCGGGAGCGCCCGATCGGGACCGCCCGGCCCAACGTCCTGGCCTACCTCGTGCTGGGCCTCGGCCTCGTCGCGGTGACGAGCCCGTTCGTGTGGATGGCGCTGTCCGCGGTGAAGTCCGAGGGCGAGATCCGGCAGCGGCCACCGACGTGGTGGCCGCAGGACGCGACGCTGGAGAACTTCCGGGAGCTGTTCTCCCGCCTGGACTTCCCGCAGTTCTTCGCCAACTCCGTCGTCGTCGCGGGCGCCGTGACGCTGGGCAACCTCGTCTTCTGCTCGATGCTCGGCTACGTGCTCGCCAAGATGGAGTTCGCGGGCCGGACGTGGCTCTTCCGGCTCGTCCTCGGCACGCTGATGATCCCCGGGATGGTCACGCTCGTCCCGCTCTTCGTCCTCGTCGCCAACCTCGGGCTCGTCAACACCTACGCCGGTCTCGTGCTGCCCTTCCTCGCCGGGCCGTTCGGCGTCTTCCTCATGCGGCAGTTCATCCTCGGCATCCCCGACGAGCTCATCGACGCCGCGCGGGTCGACGGCGCGAGCGAGCTGCGGATCTTCCTCCAGGTCGTCATGCCGCTGGCCAAGCCGGCGCTCGCGACGCTCGCCATCCTCACGTTCCTGTCGTCGTGGAACAACTTCCTCTGGCCGCTCGTCGTCGCGACGACCGAGGACCGCTACACCCTCCCGGTCGCGCTCGCCCTGTACTCGGTGGGGCAGAACCAGACCGAGTACGGGCTGCTCCTCGCCGGCGCCGTGGTCGTCGTCGTCCCCGTCCTGCTCGTCTTCCTCGTCCTGCAGCGGCACTTCGTCCAGGGCATCGCGATGACGGGGATCAAGTGATGGGCGCGGTCGGCGGCCCGGAGTGGGAGCTCACCTCCGGCGGCGGGCTCGGCGCGCTCGTCGTCGACGGCGGCGGTGTGGCGGCGTTCGGCGCGGACGGCCTCGAGCTCGTCCAGCACGCCGCGTCCGTTTACGAGCCGGGCCTGCTCCAGCTGTGGGTGCAGGACCGGGACGCCGGCACGGCCCACCCCCTGCTCGGGACGGGCACGGGGTCGCGCGTGTCGGTCCGCGACGACCGGCTCGCCGTCACCGGTGGCCACGGGGACCTGCGCTGGCGGGCGACGCTCCGGCTCGACGACGAGGTCACCGCCTGGTCGTGGGCCGTCGAGGTCCGGTACACCGGCCCCGGCACCCGCCGCGTCGACGTCGTCCACGCGCACGACGTCGCCCTCGCGGGCGCGGACGCGCTGCGCGCCAACGAGCTCTACGTCAGCCAGTACCTCGACCTCACCCCCCTCGCCGGGCCGACCGGCACCGCGATCGCCGTGCGGCAGAACCAGCCCCGCGCCGGCCGCACCCCCTGGTGCGTCCTCGCGTGCGACCGTCCGGTCGCCGGCTGGGCCACCGACGCGCGGGACGTCCTCGGCCTCTACGCCGGGCGGGCGCAGGACCTGCCGTCCCGGCGCCTGCAGCACGAGCACACCCTCGCCGTGCTGCGCTGCGCCCCGGAGGAGCTCGCGCCCGGGGACGTGCTGCGCGTGACCTTCGCCGGCCTGCTCCTGGCCGACCACCCGGCCGCGTCCGGGCCGGACGACGCCGGCCACGTCGCGCAGGCGCTGCACCGCGCGGCCGCCCACGCCGTCGACGACGCCGACCGGACCGACCACACCGACGACGACCCGGCGGACGACGACGCCCCGCACTCGCTCTACACCGCCGCCCCCGCCCTGCCCGCCCGGGACCTCACCGAGGACGAGCTGCGGCGGCGGCACCCCGGACGCCTGCTCGCGACCGAGCGCTCCGACGGCCGGGTGCTGTCGTTCTTCACCGGTGCCGGCGTCCACGTCGTCACCGCCGCCAAGGAGCGGCAGGTCCTGCGCCCGCACGGCACCGTGCTGCGGACCAGCGGCGGCCTGCGGCCGGACCCGACCGGCCTCACGGCGACCGCGTGGATGTCCGGCTCGCCCCTGTCCTACCTCACCCGCGGGCACGCCTCGCACGCCCCGGCCCTCACGACGGTGCGCGGCCTGCTCGGCCTCCACCGCGCCTACGGCCTGAGGGTCTTCGTCGAGGACGCCGGCGGCTGGGCGCTGCTCGCGACGCCGTCGCTGTGGGAGGACGGCCCGGACGGTGCGGTCTGGCTCTGGCGCACCGCGGACGGCGACGTCACCGTGACGACCAGCCCCGCGGGTGACGGCTTCGCCGTCGTCGTCCGCAGCGGCGTCCCGCGCCGGTTGCTCGTCGCCGTGCACGGCGGCGAGGCCGCCGTGACGCTGCGGGCCGACGTCCGCGTGACGTACGGCGACGACGGGATCCTCTTCGCCGACGACCGGCCCCGTGACCCCGCGACCCGCACCGTCCTCACCGGCCCGCTGACGTCGCTGCGGCTCGAGGTCGGCGTCGGCGCGGGCCGCGGGACCGGTCCCGGCGCAGCGTCCGCGGCCGGTCCCGCCGTCCCGGTGCTCGACACCCCGGCCGTCGACGGACCGGGCACCGACGCCCTCGCCGCGAGCCTGCCCTGGCTCGTCCGGGACGCGCTCGTGCACTACCTCTCCCCGCGCGGGCTCGAGCAGTTCACCGGCGGCGCCTGGGGCACGCGGGACGTCACGCAGGGGCCGCTGGAGCTCCTGCTCGCCCTCGACCGGCTCGACGACGCCCGGGCGCTGCTCACCCGCGTCCTCGCGGCGCAGAACCCGGACGGCTCGTGGCCGCAGGCCTTCGGGTTCCTGCCCGGCGACGAGGGCTTCCGGATGGAGCCGCCCCACGGGGACGTCGTCCACTGGCCCGTGCTCGCCGTCGCCCGCTGGCTCCTCGCGTCGGGGGACGCGTCCTTCCTCGACGAGGACGTGCCCTGGCACGGGTGCACCGAGCGCTCGTCCGTGCTCGACCACCTCGGGCGTGCCCTCGCCCGCGCCCGGGCCGGGTACCTGCCCGGCACCCACCTCGTCGCCTACGGGCACGGCGACTGGAACGACTCGCTCCAGCCGGCCGACCCCGCGCTCGCGACGACGATGACGAGCGCGTGGACCGTCGTCCTGCACCGGCAGTCGCTGCGCGCCCTCGCCGACGGGCTCGACGCCGCCGGGACCCGGGCCGGGCTCGCGCAGGCCCTGCGCTGCGAGGCCGACGCGGTGACCGACGACCTGCGCGAGCACCTGCTCGTCGACGGCGAGCTCGCCGGGTACGCCGTCGTCGAGGACGGGCGCGCCGTGCGCCACCTCGTCCACCCCCGCGACGGCGAGACGTGCCTGACCCGCGGCGCCCTGCAGACCGTGCACGCGCTCGGCGACGACCTGCTGACGCCGGACGAGGCGTCGCACCACGCCGCGCTCGTCCGGGCGCACCTGCTCGGGGCGGACGGGCTGCGCCTGTTCGACCGGCCGGCGCCCTACCGCGGCGGGCCGACCCGGCACTTCCGGCGGGCGGAGACGGCCACCTTCGTCGGCCGCGAGATCGGGCTCATGTACGTCCACGCCCACCTGCGCTGGTGCGAGGCCCTCGCCCACCGGGGCGAGGCCGGCGCGCTCTGGCAGGCGCTGCACCAGGTGCTCCCGGCCGCGCACGACGCCGTGCCGGGGATGCGCCCTCGGCAGGCGAACACCTACGCGTCGAGCTCGGACGCCGTCGTCGCCGACCGCGCCGAGTTCCTCGCCCGCTACGACGACGTCCTCACCGGCGCAGCCGGGTTCGAGGGCGGCTGGCGGGTGTACTCCTCCGGTCCGGGCATCCTCGTCCGCGTCGTCACCCAGGCGCTGCTCGGCGTGCGCCGGCGCGGGACTCACGTCGAGCTCGACCCCGTGCTGCCCGCGGCCGCCGACGGCCTCGTCGCCTCGGTCCCGCTCGACGGCCGGACCCTGCGGGTGCGCTACCGCGTCGGCCCGCGCGGCCACGGACCGGTCACGGTGCTGCTCGACGGCACGCCTCTGCCCGCCGAGCGGGCCGCCCACCCCTACCGGACGGGCGGCCTGCGGGTGGCCCTCGCCGACCTCTCGCCCGCCCTGGCGCCCGGGGCGGGCGAGGGGGACGACGGCGGCCCCGAGCTCGTCGTGGAGCTGCCGTGAGCGCCCGCGTCGAGGACCTCCTCGCGCGGATGACGCTCGAGGAGAAGGCCGGACAGCTCGTCCAGGTGGCCAACCCCGACCCCGAGCTGGACGCGCCGGCACTGGCCGCCGGCGCGTTCGGCTCGGCCATCGTCGCGAGCGGCGAGCACGCGGGCAACGTCCGGGACGCCGGCACGCAGGCCGCGCACGTCGACGCCCTCCAGCGCGCCGCGACGTCCGGCCGGCTCGGCATCCCGCTGCTCGTGGCCCGGGACGTGATCCACGGGCACCGCACGGTCTTCCCCGTGCCGCTCGGGCAGGCGGCCTCGTTCGACGCCGACCTCGTCCGGGCCGCGGCCCGGGTCGCCGCCCGGGAGGCGAGCGCCGACGGCATCCGCTGGACCTTCGCCCCGATGCTCGACGTCGCCCGCGACCCCCGCTGGGGCCGGGTCGCCGAGGGCTACGGCGAGAGCGCGTGGCTGACCGCCCACCTGGGAGCCGCTGCGGTGCAGGGCTTCCAGGGCGACGACCTCGCCGACGCCGAGAGCCTCGCCGCGTGCGCCAAGCACTACGTCGGCTACGGGCTCGCGACCGGCGGCCGCGACTACGCCGAGGTGGACGTCGGCCCGCGGACGCTCCACCACGTCCACGTGCGGCCCTTCCGCGAGGCCGTCGCCGCCGGCGTCGCGACCGTCATGAGCGCCTTCCACACCCTCGACGGCGTCCCGATGACGGCGCACACGGGCCTGCTGCGCACCCACCTGCGCGGCGGCAGCGGCGGCGGGCTCGGGTTCGACGGCGTCGTCGTCAGCGACTGGGACGCCGTCGGGGAGCTGCTCCTGCACGGCGTCGCCGGGGACCTGCCGGACGCGGCGTGCCTGGCGCTGACGGCCGGCGTCGACGTCGACATGGTCACCGCCGCGTACCGGCACCTGCCGGACCTCGTGCGCGCCGGCCGCCTCGACGCGGCGCTGCTCGACGACGCCGCCCGGCGCGTGCTCCTGCTCAAGGAGCGGCTCGGGCTCTTCGACCGGCCGTTCACCGGCGCCGGTCGCGCCGCGTCGGTCCACCTCGCCCCGACGCACCGGGAGCTCGCCCGCACCGCCGCCCAGCAGGCGTGCGTCCTCCTGCGCGACGACGGTCCGCTCCTGCCGCTGCGCGAGCCGGGCCGGGTGCTCCTCACGGGCCCCTTCGCCACGGCCCGGGCCGAGCTCTTCGGGACGTGGACCCTGGACGGCCGCGGCGAGGACGCCGTGAGCGTCGCCGACGCCGCCCGCGAGCGGTGGGGCGACGCCGTGACCGTCGACGACGGTCGCTGGCCGGAGCTCGCGCTGCAGGCCGCCCGCGCCGCCGACGTCGTCGTCGCCTGCGTCGGCGAGCACCCGATGCGCAGCGGGGAGGCGAACTCGGTGACGACGCTCGACCTGCCCGCCGGCCAGGTCGAGCTCCTCGAGGCCCTCGCCCGGGTGAGCCGGCGGCTCGTCGTCGTCGCGGTCACCGGGCGTCCCCTCGCGATGGACCGGCTCGCGTCCCTCGGCGACGCCCTCGTGCTCGTCCTGCACCCCGGCGTCGAGGGTGGCCACGGGATCGTCGACGTCCTCGCCGGCGACGCCCCGGCGTCGGGGCGGCTGCCGATGTCCCTGCCGTGGAGCGTGGGCCACGTCCCGGTCTTCCACGACCACCGGCCGACCGGGCGGCCGCTCGACCCCGAGGGCGACGTCGGGCGCTACCGCGACCACGCCGACGGACCGGCCTTCCCGTTCGGCTTCGGGCTCGGCCACTCCCCCGTGACGTACGGTCCGGTCCGGCTCTCCGCACCGACCCTCGCGCCCGGCGAGACGGTCACCGTGACCGCTCGCGTCGGCAACGCCGGGAAGCACCCGGTGCTCGAGACCGCCCAGCTCTACGTCAGGGCGCGGCCCGCCCTGCGGCCGCAGGACCCGGTCTCCCGTCCGGTCGCCGAGCTCGTCGGCGTCCGCCGGGTCGCCCTCGCGCCGGGCGAGGCGCAGGACGTCGCCCTCGAGCTCGACGCCGGGCTGCTCGCGACCCGGGACGCCTGCGGCGCACCGGTTCCGGCCACCGGCCCGTTCCTCGTCACCGTCGCCCCGCACGCGGGGGCGGCGACCGGCACCACCCCGCCGACCGGCGCACGGCTCGACGTCGTCACCGGTCCCACCACGGAAGGACAGCCATGACCCTCCAGCCCACCCGACGCACGCTCCTGCTCGG